>JANJUO010000301.1 GCA_024710535.1 bacterium | reverse complement strand
ATTTGGAATATCTTATACATTTTTGGATAATTGGAGCAGTGAATCACAAGCAATTAAATTTGGAATATTTGGAACATTGAGATTGTTTAATCCTAAAAATAATATTTCACCTTATTTTCTTGTTGGTCTTGGAAGTACATTCCCAGCTATATTTTCAAATAACGAAAGTTATTTGAGTTTCTTTTTAGGTGTCTTATTTGAAATTAAGCCAGGTATCCATCTTAGACCTGAATTAGGATTAGTTTTTACTTCAAAACTCTTAAGTTCAGGTAAACATTTTTGGGAAAAAAATTTCACTAATCCAGTTTATGAAAGTAATGATAATTTAGGTTTTAGTATTGCAATTGATTTTTCACTGAAAAATTTATAATATTTCAATTTGTAGGAAATATTAATTACAAAATATTAGAGTAATAATTCAAAAATTAGTTCTTGATTATGGAATTAAAATTAGATAATAATTACATATATTGCACGTAAATATTAGTTTAAGAAAAGAAATGAGTGATAAAAAGTTAAATATTGAGAAAATAAATAAATGGTTGAAAACGAAATTTTAAATAGTGCCACAAAATACGCAAATGCGGTAAAGAAAAAGTATGAAAATAGTAGAATATACCTGTTTGGTTCGCAAATTAAGGGCAATAACAATAAAGATAGCGACATAGATATTGCAGTTGTTCTAAAACATTTCGAAACGAAATTGGATATTCAATTTGAATTAATGAGATTGAGAAGAAACATTGATAGTAGAATTGAGCCACATCCATTTAGAGAAGTTGAATTTGTAAGCTCGGATATTTTAGCAAATGAAGTACTTTTGAATGGAATGAAAATTACAAATTAGTTTTGTTTTAATGAGAATTTATAAGAATTATTAATTCATCATTAAGATAAATAATTGTAGTTTTCTTTGTTAGGAATGACGATTGAAAAATGAGACAGCTATTTACTTTAACTTTTTACAGAATTATTTTAAAAAAAATACAAAGAAATAAATGAATATAAATGCAAAATTAGTTCTTGAAGATGGAACTCAAATAATTGGAAAATCTTTTGGATACGAAAAATCATCGGCTGGAGAAGTTGTGTTTAATACAGCAATGGTTGGCTATCCTGAAAGTTTGACCGACCCCTCTTATAAAGGGCAAATACTTGTTTTGACTTATCCTTTAATAGGAAATTACGGTGCCCCGGAATTAACTCAAACAGACGGTATTCCTGATTTCCTCGAATCTGAAAATATACATATTTCAGGATTAATTATTTCGGATTATTCCCATAATTTCAGCCATTGGAATGCCGCAAAGAGTTTGGGCGATTGGCTAAAGGAGCATAAAATTCCTGCTCTTTACGATATTGATTGCCGAGCTTTAACAAAAAGGATTCGTGAGAAAGGTGCGATGCTCGGAAAAATAGAATTCGATGATCAAAGCATTGATTTTTGGGATCCAAATCTCGATAATCTTGTTGATTCTGTCAGCATTAAAGAAAAAAAGATTTATGGAAACGGCGAAAATCGAATTCTACTTGTTGATTGTGGAGTGAAGGCAAATATTATTCGTTATTTGATAAATCTAAATAATACTGTTATTCGTGTACCGTGGGATTATGATTATTCAAATGAAGAATACGATGGACTATTCATTTCGAATGGTCCGGGAGACCCAACTCAATGCGTTCAAACAATTCAACATTTAGAAAAATCAATCAATGAAGATAAACCAATTTTTGGTATTTGTCTTGGAAATCAACTTCTGGCATTGGCAAGTGGAGCAAAGACTTACAAACTCAAATACGGTCATCGCGGATACAATCAACCCGTTTTAGAAGTGGGCACAAACCGTGCTTTTATAACATCCCAGAATCACGGATTCGCGGTTGATGACAAAACATTAAGTTATGATTGGGAACCATATTTCATTAATTTGAATGATAAATCAAATGAAGGATTAAAGCATAAAAGCAAACCGATTTTTTCTGCACAATTCCATCCTGAAGCCTCTGGCGGACCAACGGATACGGAGTTTTTATTTGATAATTTTATAGAGCAGGTAAACAAATGCAAAAGCAGATAAAAAAAGTGTTGATTTTGGGCTCCGGAGCTCTTAAAATTGGCGAGGCAGGTGAATTTGATTATTCCGGATCTCAAGCATTGAAAGCATTAAAAGAAGAAAATATCTATACAGTGCTGATTAATCCAAACATCGCAACAGTGCAAACTTCCGATAAATCTGCCGACCAAATCTATTTTCTGCCGGTTACTCCATATTTTGTTGAAAGAGTTATCCAAAAGGAAAAACCTGATGGAATAATGCTCAGTTTTGGCGGTCAAACTGCACTTAATTGCGGCATACAACTTTTCAAAAATAATGTATTCGAAAAATATAATGTTGAAATACTGGGAACTCCCGTTCAAGCAGTTTTGGATACTGAAGATAGGGAATTATTTGTTCGCAAACTTGATGAAATCAACGTAAAAACACCGCGTAGTATTGCCTGTTCTACGATCGAACAAGCCAAAATTGCAGCAAGGGAACTAAATTTCCCAATTATTATTCGAGCAGGATTTGCTCTTGGTGGTTTAGGAAGTGGCTTTTGCTCTAATGAAAGCGAACTCGAAAATCTTGCACAAAAAGCATTCGCATATTCACATCAGATCTTGGTGGAAGAGTCGCTCAAAGGATGGAAAGAAATCGAATACGAAGTTGTACGCGATAAATATGATAATTGCATAACTGTTTGTAATATGGAAAATTTCGATCCGCTTGGAATACATACCGGCGAAAGCATCGTAGTGGCTCCATCTCAAACACTTACGAACAGCGAATATCAAATGCTAAGAAAATTGGCAATCAAAATCATCCGACATATCGGAATAGTTGGCGAGTGCAATGTTCAATATGCGCTTGACCCAAATTCAGAAGATTATCGCGTCATCGAAGTAAATGCCCGCTTATCACGTTCGTCTGCTCTTGCATCGAAGGCAACGGGCTATCCGCTTGCATTTGTTGCCGCTAAACTTGGCTTGGGATATGGTTTGCACGAGCTCAGTAATTCCATAACAAAGACAACATCTGCATTCTTTGAGCCCGCTTTGGATTATGTTGTTTGCAAAATTCCCAGATGGGACTTAAATAAGTTCAAAGGAGTTAGCAAGCAGATTGGAAGCAGTATGAAAAGTGTCGGAGAAGTTATGGCAATTGGCAAAACATTTGAAGAAGCTATCCAAAAAGGGCTCCGTATGATCGGGCAAGGGATGCACGGCTTTGTTGCCAATAAAGATATTGTGATAAATAATATCGAGAAGGAACTATCCGAGCCAACCGATATGCGAATTTTTACAATTGCAAAGGCGCTAACTGCCGGTTATAGTATAGATGATGTCCATAATTTAACAAAAATTGACAAGTGGTTTTTGAATAAACTACAAAATATCATAGATATCCGAACTGAATTGCTAAATTATAACTCACTTGATGAAATTAATGATGATAGACTGCTAAATGCAAAGAAAAAAGGCTTCTCTGATTTCCAAATTGCCCGATTTATTCTGAAAGATAAGGATTTTTCGATGCACGAATCCTTATTAATTGTCCGAAATGAGAGAAAAAAGCGAAATATCCTGCCATTTGTTAAGCAAATTGATACGCTTGCCGGAGAGTTTCCAGCAAAAACAAACTATTTATATCTGACATACAGCGGAACAGAGCATGATATTGTTTCCGAGAATGATAATAAGGCAGTTGTGGTTCTTGGATCGGGAGCTTATAGAATTGGATCAAGCGTTGAATTCGATTGGTGCTCGGTGAATGCCGCAAATACTATTCGTAATAGTGATTTACGTTCAATTATGATTAATTTTAATCCCGAAACAGTCAGCACAGATTACGATATATGCGATAAATTGTATTTCGATGAACTTACATTCGAAAGAGTGATGGATATTATCGAATTTGAAAATCCAATTGGAACAATTGTTTCTATGGGAGGACAAATTCCAAATAATCTTGCTATGAAATTGCATAATCAAAAGGCAGTTATCTTGGGAACATCTCCAAAATCGATCGATATGGCAGAAAATCGTCATAAATTTTCGGAATTACTCGATAAATTAAGCATCGATCAGCCGGAATGGAGAGAGCTTACAAGCATTGAAGATATTTTGAAGTTCGCAGAAGAAGTTGGTTATCCCCTACTTGTGCGACCTTCGTATGTTTTATCCGGATCTTCGATGAATATTGTTTCGAATGAGTCCGAACTTGAGAAATTTTTGCAACTTGCAGCTTCGGTTTCAAAGCAATATCCGGTTGTTGTATCTAAATTTATCGAAGAGGCAAAGGAAATTGAGATGGATGCGGTTGCAGATAATGGAGAAATACTTGCTTATGCAATTTCCGAACACGTTGAATTTGCAGGAGTTCATTCCGGAGATGCAACAATGCTATTCCCACCGCAAAAAGTGTATGTGGAAACCACTCGACGCATCAAAAAAATCACAAGTCAAATTGCAAAAGAATTGAATATTACCGGTCCTTTCAATCTGCAGTTTCTTGCAAAGGATAATGACATCAAAGTAATTGAATGTAATGTGCGTGCATCAAGAAGTTTCCCTTTTGTATCGAAAGTTTTGAAATCTAATTTGATAGAATTGGCTACAAAAGCAATTCTTGGACAGAATCCAGACAAACCGAACAAATCTCTATTCGATTTGGACTATATCGGAGTAAAGGCACCGCAGTTTTCTTTCTCAAGATTACATTCGGCAGATCCTGTTCTTGGCGTGGAAATGGCTTCCACAGGCGAAGTTGGCTGTTTGGGAGAGAGTTATTACGAAGCAATACTTAGCTCAATGCTTTCTGTGGGCTATACAATTCCAAAAAAGAATATTCTACTTTCAGCGGGAACTGTTCGATCGAAAACCGAACTTGTGAATAGCGTTAGATTGCTTTTGGAAAAAGATTATAATATTTATACTACTGGAAGCACGCACGAATTTTTGAAAAATGCAGGCATTGAAACAATTCGACTTTACCGTCCAAACGAAAACGGATCTCCTGCTGTGCTGGATTTGATCAAAAATAAGCAATTGGATTTGATTATTAACATTCCTAAAGAACTAACTGAAGAAGAATTGGAAAAAGATTATCTAATCAGACGCAATGCAGTTGATGGTAATATTCCATTGATAACAAATGCGCGCCTTGCAAGTGCATTCATACACGCATTTTGCAAAATTTCAATAGATGAAATCGCCATCATAAGTTGGCAAGAAATGTAGATTTTCAAAGAAATAAAGTATAAGTCCTCCCCTATTGGAGGACTTTTTTATTTATATAGCAGATTATGAAATATTAAATAAAATCAATCCAAGAATCTTCCCCTAATTCCTCCCCAAATGAAGGTCTTGCCGCATTGTTGTTATTTTACTCCTCATGTAGAGCATATATAGGGTTGTAATATTAATTTCATCCAAACGAAAACGTCCGATTTATTGAAAATATATCCTGCATATATCCTAAGACATCCGATGTTTTGCAAAATAAATAATAAATTTTATTTAAAAATTGTTGCAATTATAAAATAAACATCAAATGTCTTTTAAAAAGGTGTGCTTTTAAGTATAATTATTTAAAAATATATCCTAAGACATCCAATGTTTTGCAAAATAAATGATGAATTTTATTTAGAAATTGTTCCAATTATAAAATAAACATCGGATGTCTTTTAAAAAGGTATGCTTTTAAGTATAATTATTTAAACATATATCCTAAGACATCCGATGTTTTGCAAAATAAATAATAAATTTTATTTAAAAATTGTTGCAATTATAAAATAAAC
>JANJUO010000285.1 GCA_024710535.1 bacterium | reverse complement strand
TAGCATCAGAAAGAAGCTAAGTATCCAAAATTAGTTTTGCTGCTCCCCAATTGTATTTCATTACAAAAACATCCGATGCTTTTAACGCATCGGATGTTTGAATTCATCATTAATCCCCTACTTCACTACCACCACACGCTCGCTCACGCTCTTTCCACAACTTTTTAGAATTACGTTGTAGGTGCCAGAGGTTAGATTTTCTGCGTTGATTGTGAGTTTGTGTGTTCCTTTTGTTTGAGTGCCATTTGCTAAGTCGAGAACTTTTCTGCCACTAAGGTCGAATAGTGATAGTTCGATTTCACAATCTTCTGCCAATTCATAAACCAATTCTGAAGTGTTGGAGAATGGATTTGGATTAACAGTTAGTTTCAAATTATTTGTAATTACTTTTGCTACATAAACAGCATCTTTATTATAAATCAAAGATTTATAAGTTTTATTTGTTATGATGTCTGTAAATTCAATGCCGTTAATTTCTGAATACTTTTCTGAATTAACATCGTAATTCATAATCTTGAGTTCAGAATTATTATTTTCATCTATCAATTCATCTTTACCCCAAATTGCAATTACTGTTCTTCCATCAACAACTCTACTAGCTCCAACAATCTTATTTTCATTATTCATTACAGCAATTTCTGAATTATCTATTGCATCAATATCCAAAATCAAAGATGCATTATTGCCAGTATTTTCAAAGTCAAGTTTAATATTTCGTGTATCAAAATCTTGATCTTCACTATTATTTGAGCTTCTTCCTACAGCATTAGGAGGATAAATTAACGTATCTTTTGCATTGAGGTATGCTTGATAGCCCTCGCCAGGGATCATATTGCCAATTGTATTGATGTTTTGAGATGGAACGTAAACTTTACCGCCATTATTCTTTGCAATCACTAAACGATTTTCATCAGTTAATGACACAAAAGATAGAATGATGTTTTGATTTGAATTTCTTAAATATGGAACAATACTCCAGCCAGAATTTAATGGAATTTGCTTCTGTTCTGGTATAATCTTCAATCCATCAACACTTAGCGTACATAATTGATTTACATAGACTTGGTAGCCATGCTCAATATTCCAAGAACCAATTTGATTCACGCTATTTGGAAGATAAATCTTGCCTGCTTGATTTTTCATTATTACCAATCTATTCTGTAAATTCGACCAAACATACTGCATAGAATCTGGCTGATTGATACTCAAATTCGATGAAATCAAGTTCCAACCCTGCTTCAAAACAATATTTTGTGTTACGGTTTCAACCGAATTCAACATTCCCAAAATCGAATAACCATTAATAGTGTATTTATCAGGACCTGATGAAAATGTAGTTTCAGCAAAAAATTCCTTAGATTGCCTTGAATCCCAAAGTTTGAGAATGTACTTTTCATTTACAGCGTAACCATCTTTGATTGTAGTTTGATCATCATCGCCCCAAACTGTAATTGCCAAATTTTGACCTTCCCATATTTCATAACCAGCTGATTTATATTGCCCTTGACTTAGGTAAAATACTCCAATTGCATCTCCAGGCAAAATATCTCTGCCGTTAATTCTTGGATTGATATTTTTTGGAATTACGATTACAGCATTGTTACCGGTGTTGTCGGTGAAATTCCATGTTGCTGGAGGCAATGCGGCTCCTGCTGTATCAGTTGTGAATTGCCATTTTGCCGACCATTGACTTAAACCAGCATCATTTTTGGAGCGGACACGCCAAAAATATGTCTTGTTTATTGCAAGATTACTGATGTAATGGCTGTTGGTAGTTATATTCGAAATATCATTAATAATTGTGCCAAAATAAATATCTGTTGCAATTTGCAGTTGATAACTATCCGCTTGATTTGCAATTCCCCAACTTAATGTTAATGCTGTTGGAAGACTTATTGCATAATTTTCCGGAATAGTCAATTGTGGCACATCAGGAATTACTGGAATTGTTGTGAATTTTCGAATCGTTGACCAGACGCTTGTTCCCTGAATGCCTTCTGCTTTCACTCGCCAATAATATTGAGTTCGATTGCTCAATCCGCTTGCCAAATATTGCGATTCGATTGATTCTTGCTCAAACACAATGTTGCTAAATGCCAAATCACGTGCAACTTGCAGAATGTAGTTTGTGGCACCGCTTGGCTCGTCCCAATCAAAAGTGATATTAATCGGTAACTTTGTAGTATCTGCTGGAGGATATAGCAAAGCAGGCGGATCAAGCACAGTTGGATAAGCCGAAGCCGAAACCATTCGTGAATCTTCGCCTTCATCAAGCGTTGTTCGCACAATTCTATACACATAATAATATGAAGAATCAGGAATAATATCATAATCGATATAAGTTGTGTCCACAATCAAAATATTATTCACCTTAATTGTATCGCCCCAAGTAACCGAATCCTTTTTAACAAAACGATACATATTGAACCCCAAAATGTCGCGTTCAACATCAGGAAGCCCCCATTCAAGTTCAATTTTGCCCACTTTTCCATCAGCAATAAAATCATTCGAGAGAGCCGCTGTTGCTTGCACCTCAAACTGAAATCTATTCCATTCCACTGGTATCTCAAATCCCTCATTATCCTTAGCTCCAGCCACACGAATCATCTGCAAACCATCTCCTGTAGTGAAGTCCATAGTATGATATGCCTGCCAGCGAGCGTTATAGACAGTGTTGGCTCCAGGTGCGTTATTCCATTTGAAAGTTAGAGTTGTATCATACCACTTCATATTATTCGTAGGGACAGAGAGAAGTGGTTTAGGATCTAAATCTTTAGTAACTTCGAACAAGTAAAGTTTGGACCAAGATTCCCAACCATTTCTACCATATACTCTGATTCTCCAATAATATTTACCAATATTTAGTAATTCTGAATAGTTAAAAGTGGAATCAGGGTAATTTAATGATGTGCTTAAAATTTGTTTCAACATAGTGAATGAGTCATATATTTCAATGTTATAGTGTGCAACATTAAAAATATTTTCCCACTTGAAACTTACAAATTCTCCAACATTATGCTTTGAAGAATCTAAAGGTGAAATAATTGTTACATTTTGTTCTGTTGGTTCATTATTTCCTGTAAAGAAAAATACGTCAGAATAATCACTATTTTCATTGTCTCTAACTCCTCGTACTCTCCAGTAAAAGCTCGAATTCCAAACACTATTGACATAATAATTTTGGTTTTCAACTATTTGATTTGTTACAATCGAAGTAAAATTACTGTCATAAGAAATTTGAAATCTATATGAAGTAGCCCAATCCAAATCTTCCCATTCAAATTTAGTAATATAAGAAATTCCGAGTGAACTATCAACAGGAGAAATCAATTCAGGTCCTCTTGAATTATTTTCAACAACTTCAAAAGAAACAACATCAGACCAATCAGAAGTTCCATAAGCATTACTTGTTCTAACTCTCAGATAATATGTTTCACCTCTTGTTAATCCAAATACATAATAATAATTCGATAAATAATGAGTAGAATCATTAACAATTGGAGATGCAAATGTATTATCGTCATCAATTTGTATTTTGTAACCTGTTGAATATGGGTCTTGATCCCATTGAACTTGAAAATCTGTCCATAAATCATCATCTCCATTTTTAGGGTGGATAATTGCAGGTAGATTTGGTGCTGTTGATGGCTTTGTCCAGAAATTACTAATATCAGACCATTTTTGCCATTCTCCATTTGTTCCATTTTTATATCGAACTCTCCAATAATAGTGTTTATCTGGCTCTAAGTCAAATTGGTAATCAAGTCCTAAAATATCATTTTTTTGAAAATCTATTGTTGATAAAGTTGAATCAGCTGATATTTGAATATGATAATATGTATCACCTCCAAGAGAATTTCTTTTCCAATTTACCCAACGAGCAGAATCAACAACTGCTTTTTGTGTATATGGCTCTCTAACTCCGAATGTAAGAAATGGAGTTATACTTGTATCCATTGAGCGACTAAAGAAAACATCAAATTTTACAGTTTCATTTCCGAATTGGTCTAAATCTATATAATAAGGATTTTCATCATTCAATAGTATTGCCCAGGCATGACCGTGAACTTCGGGATGTGGTTCAGTAAGAAAATTTGTGCAATTTGTGATTGGTAATTCTGAATTTTCAAAATAGTCATATATTTCTAAATCAATATCTGACTGAATTTCTGATCCAAAATGATTAGGCAATAATTCGTTAATTAGTTTAGATCTATCTTTAGTACCATAAAAGCTACTAATTCTATTGTTAAATTTGAAATTTCTATATGCGGAACAAAAGTATACTGTTCTATCGTTAAAATCAATACTAGTAAAACCTTGATTTTGATTCTGATAGAATACTGGATAATAACTAATAGTACTATTATTTGTCATAATTGATTTGATGAGTTGACCATAAAAAAAACTACCGATATTTTCATAAATAATTGAGCTCGCTATTGAAAAGTCATAAGGTGGGGAATCCCAATCTGTAAACATCTTTGAATTCTTTAAAATGGAATTACTAATTCTGAATTCAGTATCATCAATATTATGAGTATTTAAATATATATACTCAAGCTTAATATAAGATAAATGGATATTATTTTGTGACAAATTTTTAAAAAATCCCCAATAATAATTATTATTATTGCTAATATTTATCAACGAATCAACTTTGCCATCTGATTTTAAAAATTCCCCAACGCCAATATTAGTATTACTATAAGCATTAATTGTTACTCCCGGATCAATAATCAAAGAATCAAAAACTGCATTTTCGGTTAATAAATAATACCTATTTGCTGTTAAATGTGTAAGTCCAGGATTAAAACCTTTTAGTTCTTCTCCATTTTGTGCAGTTATTATAATAGTTTTAAAATACTTAGAATCATCAGTATCATTAGAAATTTCTAATTGAAGAACGATATCCCTATCGTTTGATACATCATTTGAAATTGTCAGTTGAAAAGGGTTTGCGTCATTATTCACTCTTGCATAAGCCGAAACATTACCAAATGCGGCAGTGGAATCATCAATTCTAAGAGTATTTGTATCTTCAAATTCTCCAAATCTGATTTTTGCCTTAACGTTTTGAGCCAAACCACCATAATTTCTCGCTTCAATATTCAAGATTACTGTTTCTCCTGCATCAGCAACTCCATCACGGTCGCATCCATCAAGAGTATCAACAATCGAAAATTTATTCAATCGAATATCTGGCACTAATTCAATAGTCATTGCTCCTTCAATATCAAAAACTCCTGATCCACTTGCTTGTATAATTCTCGCAAACAATTCTTCAGTAGAAATATTTGGCAGATATGATTTGATTAAAGCAACTGCTCCTGATGTGATAGGAGTTGCCATTGATGTTCCGCTTAAATATCTATATCCATTATTTGGTATTGTGCTAAAAATGTTGGCTCCAGGTGCCAAAACTTCATAATTATATCCAAAAGGATTAGAGAAGGCAGTTGGTCCAGTTGGGTCATAATTAGACCAGCTTGTTCTAATACCAGATGAAGTTGCTGCTTGAACTCCCAAAACCCAAGGATAACAAGCAGGAAACATTGCAGCTGTTGGTGTAGGTGGAGGACATTCTGTTAATAAACACAATCCATCATTGCCTGCGGCGGCAACAAGAACCGATTTATTATAAGCATTTTCGAGAGCATATTTCAGTGTCAATGATTCGGTATAGCCGCCGAGCGACATATTTATTACTGTGGAACCATTTTCTGCAGAATAGGTTACGCCTTGAGCAATGTGGCTGTAACTACCGCGACCACTACTTTGCATCACTTTCACAGCCATTAATTTGGAGTTCCAAGAAATACCGGCAATTCCCAAATTATTATTCGTTTTTGCTCCGGCAATTCCTGCAACGTGAGTGCCGTGTGAGTTATCGTCCATCGGATTATTGTCGTTATTCACAAAGTCCCAGCCACGAATATCATCCACAAAACCATTGCCATCATCATCAATACCTGCTGTTCCATCTCGCTCTTCGGTATTTATCCACATATTATCAGCCAAATCCTGATGTCCCCAATCAACACCAGTATCGATGATGCTGATTATTTGTGTTGCATCACCAGTGCTTAATTCCCAAGCATCATTTGCCTTTACAGCAGAATGATAAGTTTGTGAGCCATTTTTGTAATAAGGGTCATTAGGATTGATCAGTATCGAGGCAATATAATCTGGCTCAGCAAACTCCACTTCCGAAATTTCTGCATAAATTTTCGATATTTCTATTGGGGAAATTTTGTCTTCATACTGGATTTCATAAATCGTGGTCAAATCGTGTGGATTTTTGTTATTCTTTCGCACAAACGGAAACAATTTTTTAATTGAAACCACTTTATGAACAAGATTCAAAGCACTAAGCTTTGGAATGGCAACGGCTGTAATTCCAGACCCATCGCCACTCAAATCAATATGAGCATATTCATCATGCAGTTTGAGTAGAAATCTGCCCTCCTCAAAATAAACCTCGCTTTCGTTGATTTCAACAACTGAATTATGATTCATCGGCTGTTGTGCGTTTATAGCCAGAATTGCCGTCAAAAATAAAAAAAGTACCAATTTACGCATAAACTTTTCCCAAATGTATTAAACGATAGTTTTAATTTATCAATTTTCAATTAAATTTCCAACAAAATTCTCAGAAAAACAATACTTTTTCAAAAAAATACCATTCCCCTTACTATATATCCTTTTCGATGCATTTAGGTTTCAAAAAATTTGAAATTATTTTCAAGAAATTAAAAATAATCAAATTCCCCTCGAAAGAGCGGCGTTAATGTTGTCTTAAAATTAGTTTTGCCACTCTCCCCAGGGTATTTCCCTCCTAAAAAAAACATCCGATGCTTTAAAAACATCGGATGAAGTGTTTTTTTAATGATAAGTTTATCCATCTTGGTGAGATGAAAAATCGGCAAGTAATAAATTTACAATAAATATGGATTATTAACTAAGTAATTGTATTTATATAAATTAACATAGTTTTCGGATGCCGTTTCTTGTTCTTTGATAATTTAATTTTACAATTCATTTGTTCTGTCTTGCTCTTCAATTGCAACAGAATGTTATTTAATTGTGCAATCTTGCTCTTCTTTTGAATAAAAATGCTGTTCAGTTGTGAAAACTTGTTATTCTGTTGTGTGAGAATGGTTTTTAGTTATGCAATCTTGCCATTCTTTTGGGGCGGAATGTTGTTAATTTGCTTAATCTTGCTCTTCTTTTGCCGAAGAATGGTCTTTAGTAGCGTGAAAATGCTCAAAGGAAGACGTGTCTGAAGACCATTCCGGCTCAACTAAACACCATTTCTGCATGACTGAACACCATTCTTGCATAATCAAACACCATTTCTGCATAACTAAACAGCATTCTTGCATAAATGAATACCATTTTTGGATGACTAAATACCATTTCGTAGTTATAGAATAGCATTGTTCTATAATTAAAAAGTATTTACTCAAATATGAATAATATTCCGACTCAAACAAATAGCAATATTTCGTAAACGAAGAGCAAGATGACATAGTTGAATGAAAGTATTACGAGGATCGAAAGCAATTATGGGTGTATCAATTCCATTTAAACATAATCAAAGAGGATAAATCAAATAATTAATAAAAAAACCAATTATTGGAATAAATAATTAATGTGAAAAATGCTCAAATTCTGAAGAAAATTGAATAAAATAATTCATCTAAATTATATAATTTTTGAATTGAATGAAAAACTCCATATTTTACACAGAATATTTATGTCAACTTTGTCTCATCCACACGCCAAAACGACTTAGTTACACAGTGAAAAGACGTATCTACACATTTGTGGATTTTTCTATCACAATAATTTTGTAAATTTACAATTGATTTGGGTAGAATTTTGGAAATAGTTTGCAATTATTTTTGAAATATTCAAGAAAAAAGCAAAATAATTACAAAGCGACAAATCTAAAGACAAAGTATGAACAATCTGCCTTTATATTTGTAATTGGTTTTTGAAGCAGATTGGGAAAATAAATTAATGTATAGATATATTGACTTAATTACACAATGGCAATGGGCGAATAATAAGTCAGATGCATCAAATTCCAATTTGTATGAATTGGAGAAAAAAAAATGTTGTAAATTAGTGTGTTGATAAATTACGATTTTTCCTTAATTTTGCATTGTCATTTATTGAGAAGATGTAGGTAATTGATTAAAACTTGTTATTATAAATAAAGTTAATTTGAGTTTATAAACAAGTGGTATAAGTCAGTAATTGTTAGCAATT
>JANJUO010000278.1 GCA_024710535.1 bacterium | reverse complement strand
GCTGAGTAGTTACCTTTCATTCAATGAATATAATCTTATAAAAATGAAAATGCGTCCGTACTAATAATAGAAAGGACGCATTAAAATTAATTAGATTCAATTATGCAACAGTTACTTCATTGCAAAGATAAACATCTTGGATTGTGTGAAGCAATTTTGATCCTTCTTCCATTGGTCTTTGGAATGCTTTTCTGCCTGAAATCAAGCCCATACCACCAGCACGTTTGTTGATTACTGCAGTTTCAACAGCTTCTGCAAAGTCGTTTGATCCAGAAGCACCACCGCTGTTAATCAAGCCGATTCTGCCCATATAGCCATTTGCAACTTGATAGCGAGTTAAATCAATTGGATGATCGGAATTCAAATCTGTGTACATACGTTTATCGATTTTTCCGTAACTTGATTTGCCCATATTCAAAGCATTATAACCGCCATTTGTATCTGGAAGTTTTTGTTTGATGATGTCTGCCTGAATTGTTGCTCCCAGGTGGTTTGCCTGTCCGGTAAGGTCGGCTGAAGTATGATAATCGCGGTCAGTTTTGAAAGCATCATTTCTCAAATAGCACCACAAAATTGTTCCCATTCCAAGTTCGTGAGCATATTGGAATGCTTCTGCAACTTCAACGATTTGGCGAGCACTATTTTCAGAGCCGAAGTAAATTGTGGCACCAACTGCCGCCGCACCCATATCATAAGCCTGTTGAATTGTTCCAAACATAATTTGATCGAATTTATTTGGATAAGTAAGCAATTCATTATGATTGATTTTAACAATGAACGGAATTTTGTGTGCGTATTTACGTGAAACCAAGCCCAAAACACCAAAAGTTGAGGCAACACCATTACATCCGCCTTCGATTGCTAATTTCACAATATTTTCAGCATCAAAATAAATCGGATTTTTTGCAAAGCTTGCTCCCGCTGAGTGCTCGATACCTTGATCAACCGGCAAAATTGAAACATATCCTGTACCTGCAAGGCGACCACTGTTATATAGCCATTGAAGATTGCCAATTGTACGGTTGTTTCTATCTGAATTGATAAAAATATCATCAACGAAAGTAGGGCGAGGCAAATGCAACATATCTTTTGATATTTTTGGAGTATCGAAATTTAAAAGATAATCGGCTTTTTCGCCTAACATTTCTTGGATTTTGTTAATCATAATTTTCTCCTATAAATTAAAATAATTTCTATGAATTTTCTAAATAACGCAATACAAAGTTACGAATAATTGATAATAATCTAAAATTAAAAAATAAATAAATCTAATATTCCAGAAATTCAGTTCCGTCAGTTGTTACAACTGACGAGCAATAACGTGTCGGTTGTAACAACCGACACAACAAAAACTGTCATTTCGATACCAAAGTCGAGAAATCCAGAAACTCAGTTCCGTCAGTTGTTACAACTGACGAGCAACAAAGTGTCGGTTGTAACAACCGACACAACAAAAACTGTCATTTCGATGCCGTAGGCGAGAAATCCAGAAATACTGAATTTTTATAAAATAATGGATTCCTCAATTCTTTCGGAATAACACTCGTGAAAGAAGTCCGTCATTTAGTTTTGATCAATTTTAATTAAGAATTTTCAAAATGTTCAAGAAATTCATCTCTTGAAATTCCTGCTTGAGTGCAAATTAATCTTAATAATGCACCATTGATGATATTATGATTTGGAATGGTTAATGGAGTTTTCTTTCCATCTGAATCAATTCGTAACATTGAAATATGCTCTTTTTCTCTAACAATTTCAAACCCCAACTTATTTAAAGTCCTAATTACTTTTCTTTTGGGAGCTTCAGATGGAAATTTCAGCATCATGCATAAACCTCGTCTTCGATGAAAGCATCAATAATCTTATCATCTGATTCCAAAACGTCAGCTCCAAATGTATCCACATGAAATTTCAAAGCGGACTTGGCGCTATTTAATGCTTCATTATAAGTACTACCTTGCCCTGCAACAATTCCTTGAATTCCCAATGGATATGCAATAAATCCATCACTATGTTGTTCAACAATAAATTTGATATTCATATTAATACTCAAATAAATAAACTAAATTCAGTTGTGAAACGAAAAAATATTTCATATATTGCAAGTCTTGATTTTTCCATAGCTAAGCTGTGGCTTGGTTACGAGTGCTAAAAGTGTCTGTTGTAACAACCGACACAACAGAAACCGTCATTTCGATGCCGTAGGCGAGAAATCCAGAAATACTGTATTGAAATTCAATATTCATTAATCAGAATTGTAACTTATTAGGCAAAGTAAAGAAAAATGTACTGCCCGCTCCAAGATGGCTTTCTACCCATATTTCTCCACCGTGCATATTCACAAACTCTTTGCAAAGAATTAATCCAAGACCTGTGCCGATCTCTCTATTTGTTCCGGGAGTGGAAACATTATGTTCAATTTTGAATAGTTGCTCAAGTTTTTGTGCATCCATTCCAAGCCCACTATCATTGACAGATACCAAAACAGAGGTAGTATTATCATCTGAATATTTTAGTTCTGCGTTAATTTCAATTCTGCCGCCTTGCAATGTGAATTTAATTGCATTCGACAGCAAATTTCTAACTACCGTTTTTATTAGATTTGGGTCTGCAAATATTTCAAAATCTATTTCAGAATAATAAATAATCGAAATACCCTTATTATCTGCGGATAATCTCAATAATTTCACAACAGATTTAATTAACTTATTCAAATCAAACATTCGCGGTTCAAATGTCATATTGCCACTTTGCGATCTCGACCAAACAAGCAAATTTTCCAAAAGTTTAAAAATATTATCTGATGAATCTTTCAAATTATTGAGGAATTTAATTCTTTCCTGCTCGGTAAAATCATCATATTCTTCGTGCAACATTCTGATTATAAGCGATAAATTTCCAATAGGTCCTTTTAAATCATGGGCTATTATAGAGAAAAATTTATCTTTTGTAATGTTAAGTTCACTTAATTTATCTGAAATAATTCGTAGTTCTTTTTCGCTTTCCGAAATAATTGCTTTACTTTTTTCCAGTTCAGAATATTTTCTTGCATTTGCAATCGCCATTCCGAAAATTTGGCTTATCACAATTGCCATTTCTTCGTATTTTCTTTTGAATTGTGGAAATTGAATACCCTGAATTTCAAAAATACCAAGCAATTCTCCGGAATTCATAATTTCAATACTAAAAGAATTCTCCGAATTTAATACATTATTTATGAAAAATCCTATAAACTCAATGTTTTCATTTTTGCCATTTTTTTGAAAATTATAAGAAATTTTAGATGGCGCAAACAAAATATTTATCAATTGAAATGCAATTTGGATAATTTCTGCCTCGTTTGTGAGCAAAACGAGTGTTTCTAATTGATTAAAAATTATCTGATGGTCAGCAGATTGTTTTGAAATTGCAGATAATTTATTACTCATCTCCTTTTTTTCATATTCAATTCGCCACTTCAATACTATTTCATCAATATGTTGTTTGCAATGAGATAGTCCAACCGGCAAAACAGAAAATGGCAATCCCATATAATCTGATAATTTCAGAAGATTTGGCATATAATCGCCGGGAATTTTTGTATCCAAAAGCAAAATTGATTTCAATGATTCCTGAAAAAAAGAACGGGCTGACTCGGGAGTAAATCCCCAACTTTGAATATGTTTATTTAAATTTTTCAGCCATCCGTTGCTAACAATATAATTACCTTGATTAATAAAATGATAAAAAGTATCAAGATTTATTATCAAATCAAAACATTGCTGAAGTTGATAAACTTTTAGATTCGCAGAATCAAAAATTTCATTTTTATCTTTTGAATAGCAATAACTTCCAACAACTACAATGTCGGAATAAGTAGCAGATTTGCTTGAAATTTTGGGAATTTCAATCTGATTAAGCGCTTTTAATGAACAATTTGCCGGATACGAAACAAGTTGCACGTCCGGATAATCCCCATTTTTTATGACTGTGGATATTTCAGGAACTAAATAAGTGCAAGCAGACAAAAGCAATTTCTTTTTCATCTGCTAATTTTCTTTGATTGGATAAGTTCCATATTCTTTTACAGTTTCCGCAATAGTTATCAACGTTTGCTCTTCAACTTGATATGGAATTTCACCATGATTATCACCCAAAATAAATCCGCCTCCGGGTGCCGCTTTTTCAATAAGTTCTTTAACTTTTGAGATAGTTTCTTCGCTTGTCCAACGCCTCATTTCAATCCCATTCAAATTTCCCAAAAGAGATAATTTATTTTTATAAGCATTTTTTAAATCAACGATATTTTCATTAGTGCTTACTCCAACAACTGCAGTGCCAGTTTCAGGAAGAATATCGGATAAACTCAGGCAATTTCCAGAAGCAAAATGCGTGGCTGTTGGTCCCTTAATTTTTGAAATTGTCCTTTTGGCAATTTGAAAACCGGTTTTCAAATATAAATCTTTCGGAATAATTGTAGGCGATGAAATCGGGTCGAAATAACAAATCGCAGTTGCACCAGCTTCCAATTGCGAATTTGACCAATCAATACAAAATGCTTCGTTTACTTGCATTAATCGGTTAAACAAATCTTCATGAAAGTGCATCAGTTCAAGATATTTTTCAAATCCCAATTGCATAACAGGCAATGCAAAAGGCGACATTGCAACGGCAATTATCGGAATATTTCCCTTGCTTTCAGCATTCAACAGCTCAATAGATTTCAATACTTTATGTAATACTTTAGTATCTTTAACTTTTGGTGGCTCTAAACTCAGAATATCATTAAAATCTTTTATAAATGGAGTACCGGCATTTGGTGGGCAGTCATCTCTATAAATCACGTCCATTCCGAAAGCTTCCGCCTCAATAGGAGCATAATAAAATGGATAATAACAATCATTGCTGAATTTTTTTTGCATTCTAATCTGCCCTTCTGCAACATTTTCAGAATTGGAAAAATACTCTTGAATGGATAGACCAAGTTCCTTGGCACCATGCATTGTAAGTAATAAAAATAGCGGAACGCGGTCAGGCTCTTTATGCGACAAAGCAGTAAGAACTCTTTGCATTGAAGTCATTTCTTCTTTTTTCATAGCAATTCCTCCATTATTCTATTTACAATATTTAATGCGTCAGACGAATCTTTGCCATGATAATCTGCACCAACTTCTTGCCATAATTTTTCATCAAATCTAAATGGAGCTCCTCCAACTACAATTTTGACATCAACATTTGCCAAGTGCTTTTTTAACTCTTTTATTCTTAATGCAGATGGGAGCATCAACACAGAAAGCAATAAAATTTTGATTTGCTCTTTTTTTACAATTTCTGCAATACGCTCTATACTCAATCCGCCACCTAAGTCAGTTAGTTCATAACCACTTGCCCGGAGAGTTGAGTAAATAATTCTTTTGCCTAATAAATGAAAATCCTCAACAACAGCAATCGCCATTTTGGGCTGACTTTTTCTGATTGGACTTTGTGGAGGCAGGATTTTGTCAATCAATTTTTCGCAAATAACACCACTCATATAAACCTGAGATAAAGATAAATCTCCTGATTCCCAAGCATCTCCAATTTTTATTAATGTTGAAGATATTAATTCGCTCGCTATTTGACTGGCAGATACAATGCTATTTGCGTTTCTAATAACATTTTCTGCCGCATTTATATCAAGCGATAAAAGAGCATGCTCAAGCTCTATAACTTTTTCTTTCAGATTTTCCATTTATTTTTGAGATAATATATAAAAAAAATCCCATTTCAAAATTTAAATTTAAGGAAATAATTCAATTAAAAATAATTATTAAATTGTAATTTTAAAAGTAAATATTTTTTTTAATTGAATAACTATAAGAATTGAAAATTTTGTAACTACTCATCAAAGTTAAACAAATTTACTGCTTCTGTCAATTTGAATATTTGATAATTTATAATCAAAAATTTTCCAAGAAATTCACATATAGAATAAATGTTTGTAACTCCTCCTAAATCCTCCCCGAATGAAGGAGTTTCTTGTTTACATAATAATATAAAGTAATAATACTTTCAAAATAATATTCTAAATAAAAGACATTTTACAGA
>JANJUO010000210.1 GCA_024710535.1 bacterium | reverse complement strand
CTTCGAATCAAATTATCAAAAAAAATTCGATAGTATTTTGAATAATTCTTCCAATATTAATTATCATAGAATTAAAGAAATTTTCGAAGAATTGTTTTTTTTGATGTTAGAAAATTATATCCAAAAAATCGAAATTGATGTTGATATTAACAAAGCAAATATTAGTATTATTGCAGAAAATTATCAAAAAATTGAAAAAATTCTAATTAGTAATAAAAGTAATATATTCAAAAGTATCGAACAAGATTTAAATGAAAATTTTTCTGGTACTGAATTAAGTAATTCCAATCTGAGAAATATAATTGAATATGCATTAAAAAAACTTAGAAGCAATGGCTTATCTTATGCTGATTTATCTGAAAAAATTATTGAAAATAATAAAATTTTTCTAAAATTTAACGAAAGAAGAATCAGAAAAATTATCCAAAAATCAAAAGATAAAACAAACAAAATGCTTATCAGCAGAGATTTGGAATTCAGCGAAGGAGAGCCAATAAATGCGGATAAAATCATCAGAAGTTGGAATAATCTAATAGCTTCTGACCTATTTAAATATGTACAAATCACACCAATCAACAATGATGATGGCACAGCAGATGTAATTATTGAATCGGAGGAACTCGGCTCTCAATCCATAAAAATTGGCGCAAGAGTGGATAATGAAAGAAATCTTCAAGCAAACATTTATCTCATTGAAGATAATTTATTCGATAGTGGTGCCAGATTTTCAACTTTACTTGCTGGAGGTGAATTTAATCAATTGATTGGTTTTAAATATGAAAATACACGTATTTTGAGCACTGACATAACAACTTATATAGAAAGCACTTATAAATATCGCGATGCTTTTGAATATAATAGAATAATTGATGATAGATTGGATAGGTTCAGCAATCTCCGTAAGCGAAAACTTGCAGAACAAAGTTATGGAATGAAAGTTGGTTTTGGCTCACAAATTGAACGTAGTGGTAGAATTGGTATTGATCTCAGATATGAACTTCAAAGAAATTACTATCTCGATTCGGTTCCACCCGACTTCTATAAAATAAATTCAATCAGTATTAGTGCAAAATGGGATAACGAAGACCAAAGTGACTTCCCTACCAGCGGTAGAACGATTTTATTGAATTTGGAAACAAATTTATTGAATTTGGCAGAATCTGTAAGTTTTTCGAAAGCTGAAATTGCAGTTAAAATGAATTCTTCTTTTGGTAGATATACCTTATCTCGCGGATTGAGATTCGGAACAGCGGATAAAACACTGCCACTTATGGAGTTTTTCTCACTGGGAGGCGAAGATAATTTTGTGGGATTAAGAGAGGATGAATATCGTGGCAGACAAATTTTAACTGGTTTTATGGAATTAAGAACAAAATTGAACTACAATTTACTTTTCGATACTTATTTTTCGATTAGATATAATATCGGCTCTACCTGGGAAATCCCCGAAAACATCAGATTTTCCACATTAAAGCATGGTTTGGGATTAATTTTGGCTTTTGATACGCCATTTGGTCCAGCAAAATTCGGAGCAGGCAAAGCATATTATTTTCTAAAAGAACCATTCGCTGTAGTTTGGGGTGATATGCATTATTATTTCAGTATTGGCTTGAAAATTTAAACATTTTCTGGGATGCTTCGTCATTAGCCACATTGTTTGAATATATATTGGAGATGAAATGGCTATTGTAACAGTTTTCGGATGTGGTAATTGTGCCGCAAACAGCAAAGATTACGAAATTGCTTATAATCTAGGTGTTGCTTTAGGGAAGCATAATTTAGGAGTTGCTACCGGTGCTTATGGCGGTATAATGGAAGCAGTTTCAAAAGGAGCATCTGAAAGCAAAGTTCCAGTTATTGGTGTATCTACTGAATTCTATAAAAATGTAGTTCCAAACAATTATATAAATCAAGAAATCAATACTAAAACATATTTAGAACGTACCGAAAAATTGCTCGAAATCGGTGATTCTTATATAGTTTTGCCGGGTAATGCAGGCACACTTTTGGAATTTTCTGCAGTTTGGGCTTTGAAAGAAAAAGGATTTTTTTCTGATAAAACTATTGTTGCAATTGGTGAGCAGTGGCAAGAAATCAAGCAAACTATGGCATTTTATTCCGAAACAGTTGTTGATTCTTATGATTTGGTTTCAAATGTGAATGATTGGGAATTGGCTGTCAAATTAGTAGTTGCTCACTTAAAAAAAGCTGGTAAATTGTAATTATGGGACAGATTTTCGACAGATTAAAAAATATTTGGAAGTCTCAAGCAGTTGATTTTGATGTAAATAATGCAAACCGCATAGTCAATGACAAGGATGATGAATTGAAGAGGATTATTGATGAATTAAATAATCCTAAGACTAATCAACAGAAGAAGCAACAGAATAATTATGAACAAAGCAATCATTCGAGTAATCATTCCAATGTGAGAACAAATAATGAATTTATAAATGCTTGTCGCATTTTGAATGTATCGCCCAATGCTGATGTTACTCAAATTAAATCCGCTTATAAAAAATTGATTAAAGAGCATCATCCTGATAAATTTGCAAATAAAAACAATCAAAGTGCGGCTCAAACCAAGACACAGGAAATTAATAACGCATATAATTATCTTAAAAAATATTTAAATTTTAATTAAGAGAATATGAAAATACTTAGCAAAGAAATTTCGATAATAATTTTGGGCTCGGTTTTGCTTGCATTTGGTTTTAATGCATTTAGAGCAAAGCCTATGCCTCTTATTTATAAAAAAGAAAAGCCAATCGAATTCACCGAAGCAGAATTATTTGGTGATATTCCGCAAAGTGTTGATGCAACATTAATCAAAAATAATGAAACTACTTTGGTTGATACAAGCAAGCAGGTCAATCAGCAAATTATTGCTCAAAATGCTGAAACCCCAAAAATTGAATCAATACCCAAAGTGGCAGATAATAATGCAGATGCAAGTTTACTGAAAACGGTTACTTACAAACAGATGTTACAAATAATCAGCAATGATAATTTTTTTATTATTGATGCAAGAAGTGCAGAAAATTACAATAAAGCTCATATTGGAAACGCAGTAAATATTTTTCCTTATGATGAAGAATCAGTTGTTGTTCAGAAAATTTTTGAATTGCCTCAGAACAAAAAAATTGTGATTTATTGCGATGGCGGTCAATGTGATAGTAGTCATGAACTTGCAAAAATGATTATTAATTTTGGTTTCAAAAATGTTTATTTATACGCCGGTGGCTGGGAAGAGTGGTCAGAATTATATGGAAAATGATAACCTAAACAGAGAATTTTTACAGACAATAAAGAAAAAATTTGGTATTGCAGGATCTTCTGAGAAGATTTATTCCGCTATTTCCAAATTATTACAAGCGGCTCCCACCGATTTAACAATTTTGATAACAGGTGAAACTGGTACAGGCAAAGAAGTATTTGCCAATGCCGCTCACCAACTTTCACTAAGAAAAAAATATCCATTCGTTAGTGTAAATTGTAGTGCAATTCCCGAAACTTTGCTCGAATCAGAGT
The DNA here is from genome assembly GCA_024710535.1 of bacterium. GTDB lineage: Bacteria > Bacteroidota > Ignavibacteria > Kapaibacteriales > UBA2268 > JANJUO01. The sequence goes on along the minus strand of JANJUO010000210.1, from coordinate 1,254 downwards.
TATTTGGTCATGAAAAAGGCGCTTTCACAAGTGCGGTTGATTCAAGAGTTGGTTTTTTTGAATCTGCTAATAAAGGTACAATTTTTTTGGATGAAATTGGGGATATGCCTATCGCTACTCAGGTGAAAATTCTGCGTGTTTTGGAGAGCGGCGAATATTCCAAATTAGGATCTTCAGTTGTGCATAAAGTCGATGTGAGAGTAATTGCGGCAACGAATCGCGAACTTGAATCAGACATTAATAAAGGGAAATTTCGGCGTGATTTGTTTTTCCGATTGAATAATGTGCATATAAAATTACCGGCTTTAAGGGAGCATACACAAGATATTCCTGAATTAGTTCAACATTTTGCAGAAAAAATATGCATCAAATTAGGAATGAACTATCAAGGCATTACCGGCGATTCGATTAATATTCTTAGAGCAATGCCTTGGCAAGGCAATGTTCGTGAGCTCAAAAATTTAATCGACACAATCATAACTCTTGAAAAGGGAGCAATGATCACTCCCGAAATTTTGATAAAATATATACCACCCGCTTTGCCGGCTTCTAAAAATTCAGACACACCGGAATGGGGCTCTATGATTAGCGTTCATCCCTCTGATTACAATAACACAAGCGAAATTGCAATGATTATTCGCTCACTATTGGATATCAAGTCCGATTTATCAGATTTGAAAAGAGCGGTAAGTCAAATTTATAGAACGCTTGAAGAAGTTCGCCAAAATACCGAACCTCCATATCAATCTTTTGAAGAGGTAATAAAAGAAGATGACAATATGGAAACCATCGAAGTTATGAAATTGGAAAATGTCGAAAAGCGAATGATTGAATTAGCATTGAAGAAACACTCAAACAACAGACGTTTGGCGGCAAATTCTTTGGGAATTTCCGAGCGCACTTTATATCGAAAATTGTCCGAATATGGCTTACTTTAGAGCCCTTCGATAAATTTCTTCTCGTTGATTTTTGATGGAATAGTTGTTATTGAATTGTCTATCAATCTCGTTTTCTCCAAGAAACAAGCAATCAGCAAAACAATTTTTTCTCCGGGATAGAATTTATCAGGTTCAATCAAAGTATCTGCAAGTGCCGCAGAAGCATAATCAATCTTAATTTCGGGAACAGTCCTTAGTGTTTTATGCAAAATCGCATTTATGATTTTTCTATCAGTCTCTCCTCGCTCGATTGCGTGCTTTGCTTCTTCTAAAGCAATAAAAAGAATGCTGGCTTTTTTGCGGAATTGAGGGGATA
>JANJUO010000202.1 GCA_024710535.1 bacterium | reverse complement strand
CATCGAAAAGGATATATAGTAAGGGAAAGTGATTAATTTAGAAAATGTTTTTTTTATAATATTTGGAGTTGGAAATGGGATTATTGAAGAATTTATTGGGTAAGTTTGTATTTGTTGAAGGTGGGGAATTTATGATGGGCAGTCCATTTGACCCTGACGGAAAGGATAATGAATGTGAGCATAGGGTAAAATTGGACTCTTTTTATATTCAAGAAACAGTGGTAACTCAAGAAATTTGGGTGAAGGTTATGGATGAAAATCCTTCTTATAATAAAGAATGGAGCGATATGCCTGTAACAGATGTAAGTTGGTATGATGCTATTAAGTTTTGTAAGAAATTGAATAAAATTGCTGAATTAGAGCAATGCTACAGTAAAGATGATGCAGGAGAAATAATTTGCAACTGGAGTGCTAAAGGTTATCGTTTGCCAACAGAAGCAGAATGGGAATATTCAGCGAAAGGAGGAAATAAAGGAAAAGGATTTTTATATAGCGGTTCAGATGAGTTATATGAGGTCGGTTGGTGCAATGTAAATAGTGATAGAACTATTCATAGAGTTAAGGGCAAAATACCCAATGAATTGGATATTTATGATATGAGCGGCAATGTTTGGGAGTGGTGCTGGGATTGGTATGATGATTATAGAGATACCTTCGGATTAGAAAAAAATCCTCTTGGACCTTCAATAGGAAGAGGACGAATTTTGCGTGGTGGCTCATACACAAGTTTTCCATTTGATTGTAAATCAACTAATCGTAGCTTTGCTAAACCCGATATTCAAAACAATAGCTATGGCTTCCGTTTAGTCAGGATAAAGTAGTGCATTAAGCTTCCAAGGGTTTTGAACCTTCTGAAGGATAAAAAAGAAAATTTTTATTGAAGATGGAAGTAATTATTAATGAGAAAATTATAGAGATATTAATATTTTGGAGTAAAGAATTTTATGAAAAAAGTTGATTTAACTAAGGTAAATCTTTATACAGATTATCATAAAAGAGAATTTACAGGGCAATATAAAGATGGAAGCAGGCATTATTTTTACATAAGTGAAGGCTCAAAAGAATGGTTAATTATTCCGTCTGGTTCGAGCTTTTGGAACTCTACTGACCAAGATTTATGGTATAATGCTTATGGTGTTGACCCTGATAATTTGCCTGACTGGTTGCCACCAATACCAACTTTGGAGGAATTACAATCAGTTCCAAGTGTGAAGTGGAAAGATAATTTCAAGGAGAGTGAGGCATACCCTGCAGAAAATTTTCCATATTTGAAAAAGTATTTCGAAGAAAATGAACTAACTGAAAAGAAACTTTATTTTGCATTAACAGAAGATGTTTACGAAAGCAAATTCGGTGACGGTGTGTTCAGATATTTGAAAAAAGCATCATTTGACAAGCAGGAAATACTTGATTTTGTTGCAAGTTGCAAAGAGGAGGAAGAATTTGATATGGGTAATGGTCGGAAAGGCACAAAATATGGAAGGATTGGCTTTGCAAACGAGCACACTTTTGAAATTAAAGACGCAAAATTCTGGATGCCTGACTTTGCTCCAGCATTGTTTGAGCATTATAAGTTTCTGGATTTATTAGAGATGATAGAGAAGAATTTGATTCAACAATAAATTTATTGAGATACAGTATGAAAATATCATTGCAAGCTTAATGCCTACCTTCGATACGCACCGTTGACAGTATTTCGACAAGCTCAATAACCGGCGAAGTGCGTATCGAAGGCAGCCATCAATTTTGCCCCAATTTTTCTCGAAAATCGTTCTAAAATGTTCTTTTTTGATAGTGATTTAGTCCGGAAACAGTCCGTTTTTCGTTCAATTTTGAACTTTGCAAGTCCATTCTTAGTCCATTAATCGTCCATTGCAAGTATAGTATTAATCGTGAAAAAGTCCAACACAAGTATAATACAAGTCCGAATACAGTCCGTTTTTACGCATTTTAAGTCCAATAACAGTCCACAAATAGTCCATGCAGGAATTAATTTATAGCGATTTTATGAGAAATGCTGAAAAAAATACAGAGAAAAAAGCAAAATCAGGAAACTTTTGAAGAACCGCTAAGTGATTATGAGTTTAATTTATGTTGAAACGGTTTAAATTGAAACATTCACACTTTATTTCGGGATCGGTTTATTCAATTGCAACATATTTTAAGATATGCAGAAGAGTTCCGCAGAAAATACACCATTAAAATAGTATTTGCAGGAGATTTCGCATAATCTTCAGACTGTAATTAAAATATTATTGAATATCTATTTTTTTTTGTATTTTTGTTGATTAATTCTTGATGGGAATTTTAGTCAATTTTCAGTTAGAAATCTGGTCAATTTTGGGTGTGAAAAAATACAGACGCATTGGACCTGATAAAGGTGGGCACTGGCAGGTTATTCAAGAAAAGTAGTTTAATTGAATTTCAAGAAATGGAAATAATGAATTATTTAAAATTTGATGGAAGGTGGTTTAGGCAATGAATAATTTTCAATTAACAAAAGAAAAAGTTGTTCAATTATTGAAAGACTTAGAGTCAGAACAGATTGAAAGAACAATCTCAGTAACTGATACAGATAAATTTGCTCAAGCAATCTGTGCTTTTTCTAATGATTTGCCTAATACTGCTTGTAACGGATATTTATTGTTGGGTGCGAAAGATAATGGCAGGCTTTCCGGTCTAAAAGCTGATGACAAGATTCTTCAGTCTTTAGGCGGTTTGCGTTCCGATGGCAATATTTTGCCTCAACCTATCATGTCGATAAGTACTTTTTCTTTTGAAGAGGGTGATTTGATTGTTATTGAGATTCAGCCTTCTCCATTCCCACCGGTTAGATATAAAGGCAGAACTTGGATTAGAGTTGGTGCAAGAAAAGCTTTAGCTATTGATATGGAAGAAAGAATATTAATCGAACGCAGAACTGCCAATGTAAGCACATTCGACATAAGACCGTCATTAGGAAATGGATTGGATAGTTTTGAGCTGAACTTATTTAAAGAAAATTATCTGTATCATGCTATTGATAAAGATGTTATAGAAAAAGACAACAGAACTATTGAAGAACAATTAGCGAGCCTTCGATTTTTTAGTAGTAATTACAATTCTATTACTAATGCCGGATTGTTACTTTTTGGTAGAGAAGTTGAAAGATATTTGCCCGGTGCATATATCCAATTTGTTAAGTTCAACGGCTTGACTAATGCAGATGAACCAATTAACGAGAAAAAATTCAATAATAATCTTTTTAAAGTATTGCCTGAATTAGATACATTTATAGAATTTGCTATTGTACAGCAACGCCCTGTTCCGGTTAGTACTCTCAAAGAAAAGAAAGAGTTTAACTATCCGAAATGGGCTATTAGAGAATTGATTATGAATGCTGTTATGCACCGCGATTATGAATCTAATGCTCCTATTAAGTTTTATCAATATAGTGATAGAATTGAAATTATTAATCCCGGCGGCTTATACGGAAATGCAAGACCGGAAAATTTTCCAAATGTTAATGATTATAGAAATCCGATTGTTGCTGAAGCTATGAAAGTTCTTGGTTATGTGAACCGGTTCAACAGAGGAATAGCAAGGGTTGAAAAAGAGCTTGAAGATAACGGAAATATCAAACCTGTATTTAATTATAAGCAAATTGGAGTTTTTGGAGTTATTGTTTATGCTACTTTCATCGAGCAAAACACTGTGGAAGAAACCGATGGTACTGTGGAGAAAAGTTCGGTGGAAAAAGTCGGTGAAAATTATTCGGTGAAAAATAGAAAGATGACAGCCGAAACTGTGGAAGAAACCGAAAGTACTGTGGTGAAAACTGTGGTGAAAACTGTGGTGAAACAATCGGAAAAAATATTTAATCTGATTATTGACAATCCAAATATGACTGTTAATGAAATTAGTAGAGCCGTTGGATTGAGCAAACGGGGAGTAGAATATCATATCGACAAATTAAAAAAGGAAGGTTTAATCAGACGCATTGGACCTGATAAAGGTGGGCACTGGCAGGTTATTCAAGAAAAATAAAAGTAATGGACAAAATTAATGCTAAAAATTTTTAGGCTATTTTGCAAATAGAAAAATAAGTAATAATTTTGTAAAATCTTATGAAGCGGAAGCCAACTCTGCTGGAGAGCAACCTACCAGGAATAATCAGTCGGAAATAGAAGTTCGTTTGAATCAAGAAACAGTTTGGCTATTGATAAAAGAGTAAGTTGTTTCCCAGACATCCGATGTTTTTGTAAAATGTGATGTATCTGATTTTGGGTGGGAAAGAATATGGAGATGTGGCGTTTATGAAAGCAACATCGGTTGTCTAAATTCCTCGTTTGCTCATTTCGATATGAAGCTAAAGCTTCTACTCAATGAGCGGTTCAATTCGTTCGTTGAGTAGCACGAAGTGCATATCGAAACGAACGAATACATTGAGTAATTTGCACCGTTGACAGTATTTCGACAAGCTCAATAACCGACGAAGTGCGTATCGAAGGCAGTAAAATATGATGTATCTGATTTGAGAGATGTTGCGATTATGAAAGCAACATCGGATGTCTAAATGGTTACAAAAAAGAATTTCTTTTGCAATTTTCATATTGCTATTTCGTTAAGATATTTGTATTTTTGTATATATTATGTTTATACAGGTGAAAGATGGAAGTACAAGTAAAAAAATGGGGTAATAGTCTTGGGTTAAGAATTCCTCAAGCTATTGCAAATCAAATCAATATCAAAGATGGTTCAAGAATTAATCTTGTGTTAAAGAATAACAAGATTGAGCTGATCCCGGCTGTTGCAGAAGAATATCGGCTAAATGACTTGATTGAACTTATTACAGAAGCAACACTTCATAATGAAATTTCTTCAGGACAAGCTATCGGAAACGAAATATGGTAGAAAGTAATTATTGTCCTGAACGAGGGGATATTGTTTGGCTTGACTTCGACCCACAAAGCGGACACGAGCAAAAAGGTAGAAGACCGGCAATTGTTTTATCTCCAAAA
>JANJUO010000182.1 GCA_024710535.1 bacterium | reverse complement strand
CGTCAATTCCTTTGAGTTTCAACCTTGCGGCCGTACTCCCCAGGCGGTCAACTTCACGCGTGAGCTTCGTTACTGAACAGCAAGCCGTCCAACAACCAGTTGACATCGTTTAGGGCGTGGACTACCAGGGTATCTAATCCTGTTTGATCCCCACGCTTTCGTGCCTCAGCGTCAGTAATGAGCCAGATGACCGCCTTCGCCACTGGTATTCCTCCTGATATCTACGCATTTCACCGCTACACCAGGAATTCTATCATCCTCTCTCACACTCAAGGCTTGCCGTATCGAAGGCAGTTTCTAGGTTGAGCCTAGAGATTTAACCTCCGACGTACAAGTCCGCCTACGCACCCTTTACACCCAGTAAATCCGGACAACGCTTGGGTCCTACGTATTACCGCGGCTGCTGGCACGTAGTTAGCCGACCCTTCCTTTGATGGTACAATCCCAGTCCGTCTAACGAACTTTTTTTCCCATCCGACAGTACTTTACAGAGCAAAGCTCCTTCATCATACACGCGGCGTCGCTGCATCAGAGTTTCCTCCATTGTGCAAAATTCCTCACTGCTGCCTCCCGTAGGAGTCTGGACCGTGTCTCAGTTCCAGTGTGGCTGATCGTCCTCTCAGACCAGCTAAAGATCGTCGCCTTGGTGAGCCATTACCTCACCAACTAGCTAATCTTACGCAGGCTCATCTCTATCCGTTTCCTTTGACGTAAACGCCTCATCCGTTTTTAGCACCAATTTCTCAGCGTTATTCCGGGGATAGAGGCAGATGACCTACGCGTTACTCACCCGTGCGCCAGTGGTATTGCTACCCCTTGACTTGCATGTGTTAGGCACGCCGCCAGCGTTCGTCCTGAGCCAGGATCAAACTCTCCGTTGTATATTTAAGTTTGATTTCCTGTTTTTATGCTCGGTTTACTCACTTGACGTTATTATGTTTAATTTGTCGTGTTATTTACTTTGTACTTCCTATTTTCAATGAACTATGTTTTTTTTCAAAAACTTGTTTTTCAATTTTCCCATTTGACTGGGATTCAAAATTAAGAAACTTTTTTATTCTGTGCAAGAAAAATTTTTATTTTTTTTGCTTTTCTTAATTTTTATTTCAAAAGAACATTTTTTGTTTTTCCGTTTTTCAACAGACTTCAAAATTAAGAACTTTTTTTATTCTGTGCAAGAACTTTTTTTTATTTTTTTAATTTTATTTAAAGTTTTTTCCAAAGATGACGATAATGCTTTTTTCGCTTATTGTCAGTTCTTATTTCAAAGTACATTTTTGTTTCTATGTCAGCGACACAGAATACTAAATTACGGAGTTTTTCTGATATGTCCAAATATTTTCGTAAAATATTTGCAATTATTTTTGGACGCTATTTTCAATAAGGTTTCTAAATCCCTCAAATGCTGCTTCTAATGTGATTGTTGACATATTATCAACTTCCAGATTATTTTCCTTTTTTGGAGATAAAATTACATTTTCTTTATTTATTGGTCCCCAACGTTTTGCACTCATCGCAGGACTATTGGGATAAAATCCTAAAATTTTTCGCTCAAAAGCCGCACCTATATGCAGTATTCCGGTAGAATTGCTTATCAAAATTTCTGTTTTTGATAATAAGTTTATAATTTCTTCTAAATTTAATTTACCCGATGTATTCAAAGCACGTCCCTGAGCAAATCTTAAAACCAGCTCACAATCAATGTTTTCGGAGATTGAACCTGTAATTATTATCTTATAATTATAATTTTCCGAAATTTGTTTTGCTAATTTTCCGAAATTTTCCGCACTCCATCTTGGTGCAGATCCGCCCCCGCCAGGGTGTATTACTATATATTTATCATTTTGAATATAGTCAAAAATCATCTGTGGCAGTGCTTTTCTGCAATTTGGCTCTATTAATGTAGGAGTATATTTTTCATTAGTAATTTCTGAAATCAAATCTAAATTGTATTCTGCCTCATTCTTCTTGCCTTCTTTTCTATGGTGATATATTTTCTGATTAAGCAAAAATGAATACAGCCGATATCCGCTTCCAATGCGTAGTTTGATATTTTTTCTGAATGCAGGATATACTTCTTCGAACTTCATCATTGGAAAAATTATAACATCAAAATGATTTTCTTTAATTACTTTCTCATAATTATGTTTATTATCTGTAAGAAAGTAATTGTCTATTTGCGAAATGCCCCGAAAAAGAGGCTCTGTGTAGCTTTTGGCAATTAATGTTAAGTTAGCTTTTGGATTTACTTCTCTTAATACATTAAACATTGGGAGTGTAAGAATCATATCACCGAGTCTATCTGTGCGAACCACAGCTATTTTATTTGCATTTGTTAGAATATTTAGGGCTTTATTCTTATCCATTTTTTTTGCTATTTTGTATTTCTAACAAGATTGAATATTTTATAAAAGTTCCAAAAAGCGAACTAAATGCGGCAACCAAGCCTCTCCAACCGTCAAATACTCCTAATTTCAATATGTACATATTTAAAAAAGCATAACTTGGATTTATCAATAAATTCAAAATACTTGCTTTTCTACCGTTTTTGCCATAAACTTCTGCAGATATTTTTGCATAATCAATTGCTTTTTTGAAATGGTGAGAAATATTTAAATAGGAGTAGTGCAAAATATCTCCATCCAATCGAGCATTTGGTAAATCTGAAACAAGTTTGTCATGAACATCTTCACCTATCCAATGTGGATTTGACGATTTTTTAACTAATCGCAACTTCCTATCAGGCTGCCATGAATACTTCATAACTTTTCCCAGATAGACTGTTCTTCTATTTATATAATAAGAAATTGATTTATTGTCTTTAATGGCATTAATTATATTTTTTTTTAGATCTTCGGTAACGACTTCATCGCAATCAAGACATAGAATCCATTCCTGTGAGCATTTCTCAAGTGATGCTTGCTTCTGTGGAGCATGCCCTTTCCAATCCTCTGTATATACTTTACACCCTAAATTCTCGGCTATAAATCTTGTTTGGTCTGATGAGTGCGAGTCAACGATGATAATTTCACTTGCAATATCTTTTATTGCATTAATTGTTTCGGTGATGCGCAACTCTTCATTGAACGAAATTAAAGAAACCGATAGTGGAAGTTTCATTTTCGGTCCATTTTAATTATTTTTTATAAATTTTAGGGGTATAATTCGATCGCAATCTTTGATTATCGCAAAAAATGCTTGATTGATTGAAGTATTGTTTATTTCGAGTGCGATTTGATTGTTCGGAATTGAAAAGCGATTGTATAAAAATTCACCTTTTAAATTGACAATATCTAAGTTTCGTGATTGGCAAAAATCATTAAAATAAAGATACAATATAGAATTATCATTATCAAAATAATAATTAAATTCATCTTCATTTTCGGATATACTGCCTTCAACGAAATATTCAAATGCACCGCAAGAAGGTGGATTCTTGAATTCTTTTTTATTGAAATCAAGAGCTACTTTGGAAACTTGTCCTTTGCCTATTGCGGGGGAATTACTTTTTAATATAAAATCTGCATTTGCAAAATTATTAAATAATGGATCTGCATAAATAAAATATTTATCCAAACTTGGC
>JANJUO010000175.1 GCA_024710535.1 bacterium | reverse complement strand
TATTTTGTCTGAGCCATTAATGATTAATCCTCAAGTTGCAGTTATTGAAAAATTTGCTGGGGCTATGTCATCAGTTGTGATTATTGTACTTGTAATTTGGTACTTTGTAAAAAAAAGTACAGATAGTGAGCTTCAGCTTATAAATTCTAATGACCTATTATCTAAGTATAATTTTGAATTAACTGATCAAAAGGAGCTTATCGAAACTCAATATATTGAATTAGAAGCAATTAACAATGACTTATTGATTCAAAAACAAATAATAGAAGAACAACATTCAGAACTTACTGCTTCAATTACTTATGCTTCAACAATCCAACATGCGCTATTGCCAAGTAAGTCATTTATTAACCAATTTTTAAATGACATATTTATTATTTATAAGCCCAAAGATATTGTTTCAGGCGATTCATATTGGTTTCAAAAGATTGATGGAATAAAATTTTTAGCCGTTGTTGACTGCACAGGACACGGAATACCTGGTTCGATGCTTACAGTAATAGCCAACTCAGTTCTTGATGATGCTGTTCTGAGTAAAAAATTAACTGATACAGCTCAAATTTTAACTTACATGAACACAAAAGTAACTGAAGTTTTAAATCAAAAATTAATTGAAAACAAAATTCGTGACGGTATGGAAGTTTGCTTAATAGCTATTCATCAGGATAAAATTCAGTTTTCAGGAGCTGGACGACCATTATACGTTAATAATGGATCAATGAAAATCATTAAAACAGATAAGCGAGGAATTGCAGGTCAAACAGAAAATGATGAATACCAATTTTCATCAATTGAAATTGAAAAATCTGATAATATTATGCTTTACTTAACAAGTGACGGCTTCGCAGACCAGATGAATGAAAATAGTAAAAAATTCAGTACAAAGAGGTTTGTTGAAACACTTGATAAAATTTCAGATTTACAATTTGACAAGCAAAAAGAAATTTTAGAAAATGAATTTAATTCCCATAAGGGAAATAGAGAACAAATTGATGATGTAACTATTTTTGGAGTGAGGGTGTGAGTTTCTATCAGTTGTGCAAAATATTTGAATTTGATTGATAGAAAATAATATGATTCTATTCACCCTATATTTCTTTGATTTTTTTACTATAATTTTATAAAGGATTGATTATGTATAAAAATATTAAAATACTTTGTATTCTCATTTTTTTTGTAACTTACGTTATCATGGTTGCAAACAACAATATTCAAATACAAATTGATTCAATTATCAAGTATGGATCTTCTATCAGCAATTCTCAATCAAGCAAAGCAATTATTATTATTGACTCAGCTATTCAATTAAGTCGTCAATATGCGTATCCTAAAGGTGAAGCTGAGGCATTAAGAAAAAAAGGTTTAGCTTTATTCTATGCTATCAATTATGATGAAGCATTAAAACTATTTTTAGAAAGTAAAGAAAAATACGAAGAACTGAAAGATACATTCGGTATTGCCAAAGCAAATAATATGATAGCTATTACTTATGGTTATCACGGATTGCACCAGAAATCCCTTCAAATTCATCATGACAATTTGCATTTGCAGATGAAAATTAATGACTGGGAAGGTATTTCTACTACCTATAATAATATTGGCGTAGAACTAAAAGATCTTAATAAATTGGATGAAGCACTAACTTATTACAAAAAAGCTTTAGAATATGAAAAAAGAAATAAAGATTCAATTTCCCTGAGTAGATATTACGACAATATCGGCTCAATTTTTTTAAATCTAGGACAAAAAGATTCAGCTATTCATTACATTAATATTGCTTTAGAAATGAGATACAAAATTAATGATATTCAAGGGATTAAAGGAAGTTTAGAATCATTGGGTGATTATTATTTTTCAATAGGCAAATATAACTTAGCAAAAAATGCTCAAGTAAAAAGTCTTGATTTGGCAAAAAAAATTGGTATTGTTTATGAAATTAGCTCTATCTCTAACAAATTAGGTGTTACTTATGCCAAACTCGGTCAATTCAAACTTGCTTACGAAGCACTGCATTTGCACAATTTAATGCAAGATAGTATTGATGCAAATGAGACTAACGACAGAATTACAAAACTCGAGATTAACAATGCACTCCAAAATGAAAAACAAATCAGAAAGTTACTAATTGAAAAAAATGAAATCGAAAAGGATTTGGAAAAAAGTAAGGGTAGAGATCTCCTATTCATTCTTATCACAGTTTCTTTTTCCTTTTTAATTATTATTAGTGTAATTTGGATTAATCTCAAAAAAAATAAAAAGTTAAACATGGAACTCCTGAAAATTCAAGATGAAATTATCAATCAAAATGAAGAAATTACGGCTCAACACGAATCAATTTCCGAACAAAATGAATTACTATCGAAATTGAATACTGAAAAAGATAAATTCTTCTCCATAATTGCTCACGATCTGAAAAGTCCATTTTCCGGATTTATGGGATTAACAAAAGAATTAGCCGAAAACTATCAAATTTTTGATAGTGAAGATATCAAGGAATATGCAACCAATCTTCAAGAATCGGCTGTTACGCTTTATAGATTATTAGAAAATTTATTAGAATGGTCACGTATTCAGAGAGGCGTAACTCAATTTAATTTAGACATTTGCAATGTTAATTACATTGTCAAACAAAATATTCACATACAATTAGAGGTGGCAAGGCAAAAAGAAATTGAATTAATCAACAATATTCCAGATAATATTTATGCTCAAATTGATGTATCAATGATTAATATAGTAATTAGAAATTTGATGTCAAATTCAATAAAATTTACTCCAAGAGGCGGCAAAATTGAAATAAGTGCCAAGCCAACTAAAAGTAATCTTGTAAACCAGCTATTAGAAATATCTATTAAAGATAACGGAATAGGTATGAATGAAAAAATTAAGAATAATCTATTCAAAATTGATGAAAAAGTATCCCGACCAGGCACAGAAAATGAGCCAAGCACCGGTCTTGGATTATTATTATGTAAAGAATTTGTAGAAAAACATGATGGCGAAATCTGGGTAGAAAGTAAGGAAGGAGAAGGCAGCACTTTCTTTTTTACAATACCTCAATATTCAAATTAGGCGTAATTGACAAAAATAATGCTAATCGCAGTAAATCAATATTGTTTTGATTTTTGCCGTACAATAGTGATTAATTACTTATACTTTCTTCTAATTCCAGCCATCTTAATGTGAGATTATCAATTTTTTCTTTGATCTCGCTTAAATTATGTGAGAGTTTTTTGATTTCCTTGTAATCGACCTCTCCTTTCATTATTTTCAGTTCGATTTGCTTATATTCTTCTTCATATTTCGGTATTAATTCAGTAATTTCATCATATTCACGTTGCTCTTTGAAGGATAATTTCACTTTTGGCTTTTCAGATTTTTCTTTTTTATATTTAGATTTTTCTTCATTTATAGTTGGGGTTTTGCCTTGCTTTTCCTTTTGCTCAAGATAATAGGAATAATTTCCAGGATATTCTTTGATTGAACCATTATTTTCAAACGACCAGATAAAATTCACAGTTCTATCAAGAAATGCTCTATCGTGAGATACAATGATCAAAACTCCATAAAAATCATCGAGATAATTTTCCAAAGCATTCAATGTTTGAATGTCGAAATCATTTGTGGGCTCATCTAAAAATAGTACATTTGGATTTGCCATAAAAACTCGAAGAAGTGCAAGTCTGCGGCGCTCTCCGCCTGATAATGTGCTTACAAAATTATTCTGTTGATATCTAGGAAATAAGAATCTATCAAGCAATTCTCGGGTTGTTATGTAGCGGTCTCGTCCAACGCCCACATCAATGTATTCAGCAATTTCTCTCAATGCAGAAAGTGGTGTTGCTGAGTCAGATAATTGCTCGAAATCTTGCTGGAAATAGCCAATTTTGATAGTTCCGCCAATATCAACTCTACCATCATCTGGCTTTAAATCACCCATCAAAACTCTAAGAAATGTAGATTTGCCACATCCATTTGGACCAATTATACCAATTCTATCTTTCGGCTTTGCAATATAGGTAAAATCTTTAAAAAGTTGCTTATTGCTTAATTGCTTTGAAATATAATGGGCTTCAATAACACGATTTCCAAGAAAAACTTTTCCAAGTTCGATTTCAATTTTCTTTTCCTTGGTTTTGACAGACATTTTTTTAAGTTCATCAATCCAATCAATTCGGCTTTTTTGCTTAGTTCGTCTGGCTTTTGCACCTTTCATCAGCCAAGCAAGTTCGCTTCTTAATTGAGAAAGATTATGTTGGACGGTTGATTGCTGACTTCTTTCGAATGCTTCTTTATATTCAAGATATTTTTCGTAATTCCCTGGATAATTAAAAATTTTCATTCTGTCAATCTCAACAATTCTCGTTGAAACTGCATCCAAAAAATACCTATCATGCGTTACAAACAGTAAAGAAGTTGAACTATTTTGCAAATAATCCTGAAGCCATTGAACCGAATCAGCATCAAGATGATTGGTTGGTTCGTCCAAAATCAATAAATCCGGTTTGGATAGCAATGCTTTTGCTAATGAAACACGTTTTTTCTGACCGCCGGAAAGTGTATTAACATTATCATTTATATTATTAATGCCTAATTTATTCAGAATTGCCTTTGCTGAATTTTCGAAATTCCAACCATCAAGCAAATCGATTTTATTTGCTGTAAAGTGCAATCTATCGCGTTTATGCTGATTCAAATCGCTTTCCGGATGGGCACATAGAGAATTATGCTCTTCAATTAATTCAAATAATTCCTGATTTGATTTCATTACATAATCAATCACAATTTCATCAGCATCAAAAGTTGGCATTTGGTCGAGATATTCCATTCTAACATTGCTATTGAGAACCACATCGCCTTCATCAGCCGTTTCCAAACCTGCAATAATCTTCATCAAAGTTGTTTTGCCGGCACCATTTTTTCCAATTATACCAACGCGGTCGCCTTCTTCCATACCGAAAGCAATCTTTTCGAAAAGAATTTTATCATTGTAAGATTTTGTAAGATTATTGCAAGCAAATACAGTCATTATTTGATTTCTAAATTAGTTATAAAAATTACTTAGTTCATTTTTCTTCTTAGTTAAAAGTGGTGATGGTCTGTATCGCTCTTCCAAATATAAATCATAAAGATTTTTCAAATTTGAATAAACATTTTCAATACCTATTTCATCAGCCCATTTAAGCAAACCTTTGGGATAATTTACCCCATTTGTTACAGCCGTATCAATATCTTCTCTGCTTGCAATTCCCAAATACAAAGTATCTGCGGCAATATTTATCAACAAAGATAAAATTCGATTGAAAATGTATTCATGAAGTTGATCATTCATATTAATTTCATTTCGAATTTCAGTTGAATAATCGTAAAATCCCTTTCCAGTTTTTCTTCCGTAATTTCCTGATTCCAAAAGGCGCTTCTGTGTTATTGAAGGAGTAAATCTGGTATCGAAAAACAATTGCTCCCAAACTTTTTCAGTTACTTTATAATTAACATCATGACCAATAAAATCCATTAATTCAAAAGGACCCATTTTAAAACCACCTTTATTTTTCATAACATAGTCAATGGTTTCAAAATTTGCAATTCCTTCTTCATAAATTCTCAACGCTTCGCTATAATAAGGTCTGGCAACACGATTCACGATAAATCCCGGTGTGTCTTTGGCAACTACAGTCAACTTTTTCCAGTGATTTTTCAATAAATCAATAACAAACTCGATAGTTTCTTTTTTAGTTGATGCAGTTGGGATAATTTCCACCAATTTCATAATATTTGCTGGATTAAAAAAGTGAATTCCAAGAAAATTTTCTTTATTATTCAATTTTCCGGCAATTGAAGAAATTGATAATGATGATGTATTTGTTGCAAGAATTGTTTCTGGTTTGATAACATTTTCAAGTTTTTTGAATAATTCAATTTTAGCATCAAGGTCTTCGATAATTGCTTCAACAATCAAATCGCAATTTTGTAATGAATTTATGTTATTAGAAAATGTAATTCTTGAATAAACCGTATCTCTTTCTTCAGCTGAAATCTTATTTTTTTCAACTAATTTATTTAACTGATCTATGATCTTTTTCATTGCATTTTCAATTGCATTAGGAAATGAATCAAACAAAACCGCCTCTGTTCCTGCAGTTGCCGCAGCAAGAGCAATTCCGATACCCATAGTGCCAGCACCGGCAATTCCACATACATTGATTTTCATAAATTTTGATAATTTGATTTAACATAATAAAATATTCACGTATGTTCAAATAAAATGTTGTAAAATTTTGTTCAAAACCAAAATCTTAAATTTTCATTAAATACCAAAAAAACTATATCCGCTTAGTTAATCACAAAAATAATCCATAATTGCATACTCTTTTTGTAATCATATTCACATAAAGCAAAAAATTTGAAAAATTGTAAATTCTAATAAAAATAGGAGTTTATAATTTGAACTCTGTGGAAAATCTTTTCTTGTTTAATTGCAAAAAATTTGTTAATTTTGTATTCTTAACTGCGTTAGTTTACGAATTAGTTTAAAAGGAAAATATGGCAGTTGCAGTAGTTAGAAAACGTACGAGAAGAGCAAAATACATTACACTCTATTCTCCGTTTCTTATGAAGGAAACCAAGCACGAATTAATCGGCGAGCCAATCGAAACCGAAAATGGAAGACATCAATGGGCACGATGCACTCGTAGCCATCATTCACAATTAGTGAATCTTGATGCGATTGAAGCCGAAACAGATAAATCAAAAGCTGTTGTGCATATCTCAAGAGATGAAGCCAAAAAATACAGTCCAAAAGATGAATATCAAATTGGAGATGTTATTTTTCATCAAGTATGGGATGATGTTGGAATAGTTCGCTCCAAAGAAGTTATGAGCAATGGCGGTAACGCTATCATTGTCCAGTTCGAAAAGGGCGCTGAAAAGAAATTAATCGAAAACTTGGTAAATTAATAATTTTAGAACTTTTAGAAGATCAAACAAAAGGAGGTGAATTAGATGATCGGCGTTACTATTCAAACAAACGAAAATATCGATAGAGCTTTGAAACGTTTCAAGAAAAAATATGAACGCAGTGGTGTTTTGAGAGAATTCAAGAAAAGAACCGCTTTCATGAAACCTTCTATTGAAAACAGAATGGCACGTTTAAAATCTGCTCGTCGCCAGCATAAATCTTCTATGGAACAAGATTAATAAGATTTTAAATTGATAGAAATGAAAGGTTATCCTAAAGGATAGCCTTTTTTTATTGATTTTTGCAAGTCTCATTGTTTGAACTTCTTCATCTTTACAAGCAAAATTCCAAAATATCGTTTATTTTCAAATAAATAAAATTTAAAGTTTGTCTAAACAAAAGATTTTTGATATTTTAAATTTTTTTGAAATTTCATTTCTGAAATTTTCTTTTGAAAATTATTTCTTGGAGGTCAGATGTCTGAAAGAGAACGGTGGGGATCGAGGATTGGATTAATTTTGGCTATGGCAGGGAATGCTGTTGGATTGGGCAATTTCTTAAGATTTCCTGTTCAAGCTGCCGAAAATGGCGGTGGCGCATTTATGATACCATATTTTATTGCATTTTTATTACTCGGTATTCCATTAATGTGGATTGAGTGGTCGCTTGGAAGGCATGGCGGCAAATATAATCACGGTAGTTTGCCAGGGATGTTCGATTCTATGTGGAAAAATCCAATGGCAAAATACTTTGGTGTGGTAGGCTTGTTTGCATCTACTGTAATTATGATTTATTATACTTATATCGAATCGTGGACTTTGGGATTTAGTATTTTTTCAATCACAAAAATGTATTTTGGAATTGAAGATTTTCAGCAAATGACCGGATTTCTTAAGAGTTACCAAGGAGTTGGCGAGGGATATTTTTCAAGTGGATGGCTTGCTTATTTCATTCTGCTATTCACTTTATTTCTAAATTTTTGGATTCTTAGAAAAGGTCTTTCCAAAGGTATTGAAATTTTGGCAAAAATTGGTATGCCTTTGTTGTTTTTATTTGGTGCTTTGCTGGCAGTTCGAGTGCTTACCTTAGGTACTCCGGATCCAAATTTCCCCGAGAGAAATATTATTAATGGCTTGGCTTTTATCTGGAATCCAAACTTTGAAGCTCTTGCAGATTCTAAAGTTTGGCTTGCTTCTGCCGGTCAGATTTTCTTCACATTAAGTATCGGGATGGGCACCTTGCAAGCGTATGCAAGCTACCTCAAGCCAAAAGACGATATTGCTTTGAGCGGATTGGCAACAAGTTCTTTAAACGAATTTGCGGAGGTTGTTCTTGGTGGAGCAATTGCTATTCCTGTTGCAATTGCATTTTTTGGTACAGATTTAACAAAAGAAATTGCGGCTGGTGGCTCATTCAATCTTGGATTTGTTTCGATGCCGATTATTTTCCAAAAATTACCATTTGGAAATATAATGGGATTTTTGTGGTTCTTTTTATTGTTTATTGCCGGAATAACTTCTTCTGTTGCAATGGCTCAGCCATTGATTTCATTTCTGAAAGAGCAATTTGATTGGAGCCATAAAAAAGCAACTAATGCTATAGGTTTATTGATTTTCGTTAGTGTACATTTGGTAGTGCTTTACTTCCAGCACGGCTTTCTTGATGAAATGGATTATTGGGGCGGAACATTTGCTTTGATAATTATTGCAACAATGGAAGTAGTGATTTTTGCATGGATTTGGGGAATGGATAAAGGTTGGGCAGAACTCAATAGCGGTGCCGATATCAAGATTCCAAAAGTATTTTACTATATAATTAAATACGTTACACCTTTATACTTATTCTTTATTTTGATTTTCTGGACATATCAGCAGGCAATTCCAACATTGCTTATGGAAGGAGCAAATCCCGAAAGCGTTCCATATATGTGGCTTGCCAGAATATTTATGATTTTGCTTTTTGTTGGTTTGACCGTCTTGGTTTATTTCGCATGGAAACGAAATGGTCACAAATATAAATACGATAATTAATCAAAGGAGAAATTCAAATGGAAAATCAACTCACAACTTATGGCTTAGTTTTCTTGGTATCTGCTTGGCTTGTGATTTCAGGGCTTGTTGCATTCTCTTTATATAAAGTATATGCAACAAAAAAATAGAAACTGATTAAATTTGAAAATCAAAACCTTCCCAATAAATTAAATTCGGAAGGTTTTTTTATGCTCCAAAAGATTGACAATTATGTAAAAAATCCGTCATTTCAATGTCGCAGATGAGAAATCCAGAAAAAGTGTTCCGTCAGTTGTTACAACTGACGCCAAAGCAATTTATCGGTTGTAACAACCGACAGAACTAATTAATTGTCAAAAAGCTGAATACCAGACATCCGATGTTTTGCCTAGAGTATTATGAATCTGATTTAAGAGTTGTGGCAATTACAAAACAAACATCGGATGTCTATTTGAAGTCCGTCATTTCGAAGCCGCCGGCGAGAAATCCAGATATTAATAAGGTTGAATATTTTTGTTCTGTCGGTTGTTACAACCGACACTTTACTGGTCGTCAGTTGTAACAACTGACGAAACAGGATTTATGGATATCTCGCTTTGCTCGATATGACGAATTTCCACTTCAATGTCATTTCGAAGCCTCCGGCGAGAAATCCAGATATTAATAAGGTTGAATATTTTTGTTCTGTCGGTTGTTACAACCGACACTTTACTGGTCGTCAGTTGTAACAACTGACGAA
>JANJUO010000268.1 GCA_024710535.1 bacterium | reverse complement strand
GATAAATTATTGGATTATGAATAAGTTTTTGATAAAAATTTATCTACAAAAAAATTTTAATGTTATTCATATAAAATGGTAACGAATTCAATTTGAATGATTTTACTAAAAATATTCATTATTCAAAACAATTTATTAACTTTGAATCCTTCTAACAACATTTTAAATGCTTAAGGAAATAAATTGAATTTTCGAGCTTGGATTGAGGCAACCAGACCAAAAACATTACCTGCAAGCATAGTGCCTGTTTTGATGGGTTCATCTCTTGCATATTCTTTGGGATACTTCAGATGGGATTTATTTGCTATTACAATTATATGTTCAATTTTAATTCAAATAACAACGAATTTTTTTAATGAAGTTTATGATTTCAAAAAGGGTGCCGATTCGAATAATAGAGTTGGACCTAAAAGACAAGTGGCAAGTGGAGTGATTTCTCCGAAATCCATGATGATTGCATCTTTAGCATTAACACTAATTACATTTATATTAGGATTATATTTGGTTTATTCCTCAGGATTTATAATTTTGATAGTTGGAATTTTGTCCTTGGTGTTTGCATTTTTATATACAGGTGGACCTTATCCTCTTGCATATAATGGTTTGGGTTATTTGTTCGTTTTTGTTTTTTTTGGTTTAGTAGCTGTTAATGGAACTTTTTATGTTCAAACAGGCGAATTGAATTTTTTGTCAATTGTGTTGTCAATTATACCGGGTTTGCTTAGTGCAAATATTCTAAATGTTAATAATATTAGAGATATAGAAACGGATCATTTAGTTGGAAAAATAACATTATCATATAAATTGGGAAAAGAAATTGCGATAATAATGTATATAATTTCAACATTATTTAGTTTTCTACTTATTATTCCTATTTATCTGATAACAGAGAATTTATTTGCATTTCTACCTCTAATTTCACTACCTTTGGCAATTCAATTAATTATTCACATTAGGAAAAAAAGTGGAAGAGAACTTAATTCTGTATTAGCAAAAACAGGTGGATTGCTTTTTATTTATGGTATTCTTAGTTCACTTTCTTTTTTGATATAAATATGAATTCATCAAATCAATATAATTTTGAAATCAATTTACCAAATTTAATAAAAGGAGCAAACTTTTCATTATTACCTTTATTCTTGCTTTCAGAAAAAATCAAAAAAGGATTCAAGGAAGAAATAGTATTGATGGATGGCTTACGATTGGTTATCAATGAATACAAACCAAAGAAAAATATTGCAATTGATTTCAGAATTTCAAACGCTCCGATAGAATTTGCCTATTGTTTATCAGGTAGAATGAATGTGGAATTTCATTCTGAAGATGGGAGTGTTGATTTCCTTGAAGTTAGTGCAGGTGCATCAGCATTGTTCTATTTGCCAAATACTTATGGTGTATTAAAAGTATATTCAAATGAATTACTGAAAGTTTTATCTTTGCATTGCTCGGAAGATTTTTTGAAAGTATTTTTCGAAAAACCAGATAATTATGGAGGATTGGAATTTATTTTTGCTAATAATCCCATAAAACCTTTTTTAGAATTAACCAAATCAAATGCAAATATCAGAACAACAGCAAATCAAATTATTGATTGTGATTTCGAAGGAAAAATTAAGGAAATATTTCTTACTTCCAAAGCGAATGAATTGATTATCTATATTTTGGAACAGATTAAGTCGAACTATCTTGAAGATAGAAGTGGTGTTGTAACAAAAAATGACATTGAGAAAATTGCTGAAATTGAAAGAATTCTACATTCAAATATTGTGGAAGTGCCTTCTTTGATTGAACTTGCCGAAATTGCCTCAATGACACATACTAAATTAAACAAGATTTTCAAAAATGTTTATGGTAATACTGTTTTTGGATATTTAAGAGAATTAAGACTAAATAAGTCTAAGAAATTATTAGATGATGGCAATCTGAATATAACTGAAATTACTTATGAAACTGGCTGGAGCAATCCAAGTCATTTTTCAAGGGAATTCAAAGAACAATTTGGAATTACTCCTAAATCTTATAGCAAACTCCGCAAAAAATAATTCTTGAAATGCAATAATTGTTCTTGAAATGTTAGAAATACCATTAGATTGTCAATAATTTTGTAAATTATTTAAAAATTAATTTATGGAAATTTATTGATGACTTATGTAACTTTTTGTAGAATGTTATTAATTGTGTTTTTAGTCAATTTTGCAAATTATAATTGTGTCATTTCAAAATCTGATGTTCTGATTGAAAATAGCGATGCATTAGAATTTAATATAGCAGATAGTTCAAAAGTGAAAAGATTTGACGAAATAATCATTTTTGGTGCTTCGAAAAAATTAGAAAAAATAACTGAATCACCAACTGCAATTTCATCTTTAGATAAAACTGATATAAGAATGGCAACAAGAACCAATCAAGTAGCAAATGCATTCGAAGGATTAGCAGGGATTGATATTCTTCGGAATGGAACTTCTGATTTCATTGTTAATACACGCGGCTTTAATAATGGATTGAATAGAAGACTATTAGTGTTGCAAGATGGTCGCGATTTGGCAATGCCTTTACTTGGTGCTCAAGAATGGAACTCATTATCGCTACCTTTAGATGAATTTTCCAAAATTGAATTTATAAAAGGTCCGGCAAGTGCTTTGTATGGGGCAAATTGTTTTAATGGCGTGATGTCTTTAACAAGTTACGCTCCCAAAGAAGTCATTGGAACAAAAGTATCTTTATTGGGTGGAGATTATGAAACTTTCAGAGCAGATATTCGGCACGCAGGATTGATCAGCAATAAATTATCATATAAACTAACTTTAGGAAAATCAGGCAGTTTGAACCTTTCCAAGAGTAGAACAGACTCATCGCAATTAGAATATGAAGGCGTAAAGCTCGAAAGGCGCCCTATTTATGAAGATGAAAGAAACACAAATTCAACTTATGGAACAATAAGATTTGATTATGATATCAATGAATCAAGTAAAACTTTGATTGAATTTGGATATTCTGATTCAGGTAATGAAGTATTTGTTCAGCCTTTGGGTCGCGTTTTGGTAACAAATACACAAAGACCTTATGCAAGAATTGCCTACAATAGCGAACATTTGAATTTTCATGCGAGTTATATGAGAAGGGATGTTCGGGATTCAATGTGGTTGCTTTTTGCTTTTAGAGGTCCGGGCTTTCCTTTGGGCTCACCACTTCTAACAGACGATGAGGATATTTTGCTTGATTTACAATATAATAATTTTTTAAATGAATCGAAAACCCTTAGTTATGTAATAGGAATCAGCCAACAATTTCAAAATATAAATACACACAAAACAACATTAATTAATGAGGTGAATGCTGATTTTACAGGAATTTATGCCCAGTTGAATTATGATATTGCAAAAGATTTGAAATTGGTGGCAACCGGTAGATTTGATAGAACAAATCTTCATTCATCGCAATTCTCTCCCAGAGGAGCTCTTGTTTATTCTTTGAATAGCTATCATAAGTTAAGAATTTCTGCAAGCAGTTCATTTCAAAGACCAAATTATTCTGAATTATTTAGATTTACTCCTGATAGAGCATTAAATCCAACTTCAACAGCAAATTTATCCAATATCAACTCAATTGTTACTGATTCTCTAAAAAAATGGACTAACAATCCAAATTTAGAAAGTGTTCAATTAGGATTAAATTCTCTTCGTGGTTATGCAGTTGGAAAAAGTGATTTGGAAGTAGAGAAAAATTTGGGCTTTGAGTTTGGTTATCAAGGTATAATTAATGATAATTTTTATCTTACTGCGGATATATATTATAATCAATTAACAAATTTCATAACAAACTTTGGACCCGGCTATAATAATTCAATTCAAAAATGGTCTGCAAATCTTGGGGACAACCTTTCAGAATATAATGCCAAAGTTTCTGAAATTATTTATGGACGATTAACCGGAGATGACAAAATCAGACTTTCATATTTTCAGGATAAACCCGCACTTATACAATCCGTTGGCAATTTTGGTAATGTTGAACAGTATGGAATTGACTTAGCATTAAATTGGTATTTGATGGATAATTTGATTCTTTCTGCAAATTATTCGTATTATAATTTTATTTTTGATAAAAAGCCAGGAGAACCGGAAATATCATCAAATAC
>JANJUO010000157.1 GCA_024710535.1 bacterium | reverse complement strand
TCCAATAACACCACCATCCACCAGTAGCATATTATCGTATTTGACCGGTGTATATCTTAGTGGAACAGTTGAAGAAGATCGAATTGCGGTAATGATATTGCCCTTGCTCAAACTGATTTTCTTACCTGAAATCAAATCGGTTGCAACAGCCCGGAATGGATATTTCAAACTGTCAAAACTATTATTTGTTTGATAAATTGAATTCCAAAATAATTTTTGCAGAAATGATTCAAAATTCATTCCCAACGATATTGCTTCAGGTACAATAAAATTAAAATTTTTAAATCTCAAATTCAGCAAACTACGGTCTGAAATCTGCTTTTGGTCAAGAAAAAGATCGCTTCTTTCCTGATTATTACTCAGATTCATAGTTTCTTTCCAATTGGTGAATCGCATAATCGAATCAAGTTCGTTGGCGGTATATCCAACAGCATACAAACCGCCAACAATCGATCCTATACTTGTTCCAACTATATAGTTTATTGGTATTTTATGATTTTCGAATTCTTTCAAAACACCAATTTGTGAAATACCTCTTGCGCCACCACCGGACAAAACAATAGCAACTTTAGGAATTAATGTGTCCACATTTGCAATTGTATATTTTTTATGAAAATAAATATCATTGGCAGTAATTGAATTTGCACTAATGATATTGAATAAAATAAAAAATATAATTTTTGATATTTTCAAATTAAAACTTTATTAATACCTTATTAAAAAAACTGGCCATTCTTGTTGTTTTATTCCTAAGTAAATATCCATTTATAATTATGTTAAATTTATTAAATTTAATCAATTTTGTTCCAACCGACTTCTGCTTTTCATCAGTTGTAACAACTGATGGGGACTATATCAAAACTCTAAGCCATTCTGCCTTTTAATCTTTCTTTTGCCAATTTTTGCAAATCTGCAACTTTGTCCTGCTCATCAACTATTTCAACTTTCAAGATTTCTTCAATAATATCTTCTAATGTAACAATTCCATTAAAAACACCAAATTCATCGAAAACAAATGCCAAATGAACTCGTTTCTTTACCATTTCATTCAGCAAAACATCCAAATGAATATTCCACTCAACTTGTATAGTTTTATCTTTTCTAACCAAATTATCAACTAATAAATTCTCATCTCCATACATTCCAATTAAGTCTTTTGTGTATAAAATACCTATCATATTATCTGGAGTTTCATCATAAATAGGTATTCTACTATGCCCTTTATCTTTAATTTCTTTCAATAATTTTTCTGTAATTGGATAATTTCTATTTAAGTAATAAACAACAGTTTTGGGTGTCATAATATCATAAGCTTGTTTCTCAGAATATGATAATGCTCCAAGAATAATACGTTCTTCGTCTTCATCAAGACTCGAGTGTGGCGAATCTTCATGAAATTTAATTAACTCAGAAATTTCTTGTTTGCTAAAAATCAAAGGTGCTTCGTGTCCAAGCATCAAATCCAAAAACATAGAAAGCGGTTTTGCAATCGGATATAAAATAACAATAAATATTTGTGCTATCCAAGCAGTTTTTGAACCTAATGTTAAAGCGTGCCTTGCAAAAAAAGCTTGAGGAGTAAT
Organism: bacterium; assembly: GCA_024710535.1. Classification (GTDB taxonomy): domain Bacteria; phylum Bacteroidota; class Ignavibacteria; order Kapaibacteriales; family UBA2268; genus JANJUO01. Next base: position 9,107 of record JANJUO010000157.1, on the reverse strand, counting down.
TTCACCTAAAATTACAATTAAACCTGTTGCAACAAATCCAGCAATTACTCCTGTTGCAATTTCACCTAATATAATTGCAACTGTTGAATTAACAGCAACATTACCCAATAATAAAGTACAAAGAAGTAAATTTCCATTTTTTCTGACTTTGTAAACTTTTTCTGCACGTTTATCACCCAATTTGATTTTTTGCTCTAAAGCACTTATAGATAAACTAAAACTACCAATTGTTAAGCCAGAAAAAATTGCAGACATTATTAGCAATATTGTTAAAACAAAATATTCCATTTCTACAAATTTTCCTTACCAAATCTATATGGCAATAATTCATAAAAATCTGTAACGTAAATACAATAAATATTCTCATTTTCATCGATATTTACAGAAATAATTTTGGTATTTCCTGTCGAAAATTCTGAAATTTTCTGACGGCACAATCCGCAAGGCATAGCAGGTATATCTGTTCCTTTTAATGCAATTACAAGCAATTCTATATCTTTGCAACCACTCAGAACCATATTATCTATTGCAAGCATCTCAGCATGGGTGGATAAAGTATAATCAGCACTTTCAACATTACATCCCGCATGGAAATTTCCATTTTTATCGAGTAAATAAGCCCCAACTTTATAATTGGAATATGGACAATAGGCATTCTCTCTTGCCGAAATAGCTTTTTTGACCATTGATTTTTCTAAATCGGATAATTCTTCAATTTTACAAGTTTTCATATTCTTCCTGATAATTTTCTTCTTTATAAGTTTTAAGCATAATCAAATGTATTGTAACAGCAGTAGCTATAATTGGCAATAAAATTCTTAGCCATAAATATTCAATAAAATAGACAGAAGTTAGAATTGTAATCCAAAGCAAACCTATTGAAATAATCTTTGCTGGAAGTGGTATTCCGCGTTTTTCTCTGTAATTTTTGAGATAAATCCCAAAATATTTATTATTCAAAAGCCAATAGTACATATTTTCAGAACCTCTTAAATAACACCATGCGGCTATCAAAAGGAAAACTGTTGTTGGCATTACAGGTAGAAATATTCCAATTATACCTAATCCAACAGAAATTGTTCCTAAAATATTAAATAGCCACCGTATATATTTGCTTTTAGCTACTTTTGGTTTATCTTCCATATATATATAATATTTAATTTCATAAAATTAAACTAAGTAAGGAGAAAGCCATTTTTTTGCTTCTTCGCTTTCCCAATTTTTTCTTTTTGCGTAATCAATCAATTGCTCTTCAGTAATTTTTCCTACTGCAAAATATTTTGCGTTTTTATTGGCAAAATATAGTCCGCTAACCGATGCCGCAGGATTCATCATATAACTTTCTGTTAATGAAACACCGATTTTTTCTTCAGCATTCAAAATCTTTATTAATTTTTGATTTTCTGTATGATCCGGTATTGATGGATAGCCAACAGCCGGGCGAATTCCAATATATTTTTCATTCAACAAATCATCAACATTGATTTCACTTTCTTCAGTATAAGCCCATATCTCTTTTCTAACTTTTTCATGAAGCAATTCCGCAAATGCTTCAGCTAAACGGTCAGCAATAATTTTTATCATTAATGCTTTATAATCATCATGTTCGTTTTCAGCAATTTTGACCAATTCATCGACACCAGCTCCTGCACTGCAAGCAAATATCCCGACATAATCATTGATTCCTGATTCTTTTGGAGCAATAAAATCTGCTAAACTCAAATTTTCGGAATAATTTGCTTTTTTGTTTTGTTGTCTTAAAAAATTAAATTTTTCGATTATTTTGCCTGATTCATCATACAATTCAATATCTTCGTTGATTGAACTTGCTTTGAATAAACCAAGTGCGGCATTTGCCTGTAATTGTTTCTTTTCAATCAATTCATCGAGCAATGTATTTGCATAATCGAATAATTTTCTTGCTTCTTCTCCTTTTTCTGCATTTTCGAAAATTTGCGGATATCTTCCTTTAATTTCCCAAGTTACAAAAAATTGTGTCCAATTTATGTATTTTCTAATTTCTTCAATTGGATAATCTATAAAATATTGAATACCTAATTTTTTTGGTTTGATTATTTCTTGATTATTCCAATTTAGTTGCAATTTATTTTTTAGAGAATCAGAATATGAAAGCAAATTTTTTGCTGAATTTGAATTTGCAAAATTTTCTCTAATTTCTTCATATTCTTTATTGATAGATGAAACAAATTCTTCACTTCTATCCTTACTTAATAAACTATTTGCAACAGGTACAGACTTGCCTGCATCAAGCACGTGAACAACCGGAGCAGAGTAATTTTGTGCAATTTTCACCGCAGTATGTGTTCTTGAAGTAGTTGCTCCGCCAATCAAAAGCGGAATTTTCATTCCATTTCTTTCCATTTCTTTGGCAACATGAACCATTTCGTCCAAGGATGGTGTAATCAAACCGCTAAGTCCAATTATATCAACATTGTGTTCTTTTGCGGCATCAATAATTTTCTCACAAGAAACCATCACTCCAAGATCAATCACTTCAAAATTATTACATGCAAGAACAACGCCAACAATATTTTTTCCAATATCATGAACATCACCTTTTACGGTTGCAAGAAGAATTTTTCCTGAATTAGTTCTATCTGATTTTTTGAGTTCTTTTTCGATATATGGAATCAAATGTGCAACAGATTTCTTCATAACTCTTGCAGATTTGACTACTTGCGGAAGAAACATTTTCCCTTTTCCAAACAAATCTCCCACAACATTCATACCATTCATCAAAGGACCATCAATCACTGCTAATGGATTATTAAATGTTATTCTTGCTTCTTCGGTGTCATTTATAATGAACTCATCTATTCCCTTCACCAAGGAATGTTTGATTCTTTCATCAACAGGTAAATTTCTCCATTCATCAACTACTTTTTCAACTTTATCTTGCTTTTTGAGAGTTTCGGCATATTTTATTAATGATTCAGTTGAGTCTGGCTTTCTATTTAGTAAAACATCTTCAACTTTTTCAAGTAATTCCTTATCAATATCGTCATAAACACCTATTTGTCCGGCATTTACAATACCCATATCCAAGCCGGCATTAATTGCATGATACAAAAAAGCAGTATGCATTGCCGAGCGAACTTCTTCATTTCCACGGAAAGAAAACGAAACATTGCTAATTCCACCACTTGTTTTTGCACCATTCAGATTTTCTTTTATCCATCTTACTGCATTTATGTAGTTAACTCCATAATTGTTGTGCTCCTCAATTCCAGTTCCAACTGTTAGAACATTTGGGTCAATGATTATATCATTTTCTGGAAAATTTACTTTTTCAGTGAGAATCTTATACGCACGCTCTGCAATTTCAATTTTTCTTTCGAATGTATCGGCTTGACCATTTTCATCAAAAAGCATAACAACTGCGGCGGCACCAAACTGCATTATTTTTCGTGCATGATCGATAAATTGCTCTTCACCTTCTTTCAAAGAAATTGAATTAACGACACCTTTTCCTTGAATTGATTTCAAACCAGAAACAATAACAGACCATTTTGAAGAATCAATCATAATTGGAACTTTTGCAATATCTGGCTCAGAAGCAATCAAATTCAAAAATTCTGAAATTACTTTTTCTGAATCAATCAGCCCTTCATCCATATTAATGTCAATCATCATAGCACCATTATCAACCTGCTGACGAGCAATTTTTAGTGCTTCTTCGTAATTTCCTGATTCAATCAGTTTTCTGAATTTTGCAGATCCAGAAACATTTGTTCTTTCGCCAATATTGATAAAGTTCGAGCCAGGATAATATAATAATGGCTCCAATCCACTAAGTTTGAATCCCTTTTTGATTTCAGGAATCTCTCTTGGTTTGATGCCTTCAACTGCTTTTTTCATAGCATTAATGTGTTGAGGTTGAGTGCCACAGCATCCACCAAGAATATTAAGCATACCATCTAAAGCATAATTTCTGGCTTGTTCAGCCATAAACTCAGGACTTTCATCATAAGCACCAAAAGCGTTTGGCAAACCGGCATTTGGATATAAACTAATAAAGCAATCTGCAATTTGGGATAATTCAGAAATAAAAGGTCGCATTTGAGCCGAACCAAGAGCGCAATTTAAGCCAATAGAAATCAAATTTGGACAATGCGAAACCGAAATCCAGAATGCTTCTGTAGTTTGACCGGATAAAGTTCTGCCCGATTGGTCAACTATTGTTCCTGATAGCATTACCGGAACTTGTTTGCCAGTGTTATGGAAAAATTCACTCACTGCATAAATAGCCGCTTTTGCGTTCAGAGTATCAAAAATTGTTTCAAAAAGCAAAATATCCACTCCACCATCAACAAGTCCTTGAATTTGTTCATAGTAAGTATCTGCTACTTCATCAAAAGTTACTGCTCTATAGCCAGGATCTTCTACTTTTGGCGACATTGATAATGAACGATTTGTTGGACCAATCGAACCTGCAACAAATTTTCGTGTATTTGGGTTGTTTGATTCAAAATCGATACATGCTTTTTTTGCGACTTTTGCCGCTTCTAAATTTATTTCATAAACATAATTTTCTAAATCATAATCTTTTTGAGAAATTCTATTTGCATTGAATGTACAAGTTTCGATGATATCGGAGCCTGAATTCAAATACTCAGTATGAATTTCATATATCACTTTTGGTTGGGTAATTACCAATAAATCATTATTTCCTTTCAATGACTTAGGAAAATCAGCAAATCTATCTCCGCGAAAATCTTCTTCGCTAAGTTTATACCGCTGAATCATAGTTCCCATTCCACCATCAAGAATAAGGATGCGTTCTTTTAATAATTCTTCAATTTCAAATTTAGTTTTCATCACCACTCAATCAACAATTTTTTATAGAATTTTAATAGACGATTTTATGAATTTTTATTTGTAAAATTTATTATAAATCTTTGATTATTATGAAATTAAAACAAACGTTCAATAGCAATTATAATTATTTCAATGAATATTTCATTATTTAATTTTAACTAAATATAATTTTAGCAATAATAAATTTTTTATATCGTAATGTGAATTTTTAAATAATTAGCTTAATTTTTTACTTGGAGTATATATGAATAAATTATACATATTAAAAAAATCAATTTCAATTTGGAGTTTGATTTATTTGCTTTCGATTTTTGCTTTTAGTTTGTCAATTGCTATTTCTCAGCCAATTCATACAGCAATCAGCATTAATGCAAGTGATCCAGATTTTCCAATTTCTCTAAATATAGAAAAGAATGATTTAAAAGATTTATCAATAATCAAAATCACTTCTTTGAATACTGCAAAATTCGCTTCTTATAATTACAATAGAGAATTTTTTTCTGTTATTCCATTAGATGATAAAAATTTGGAATTAATTTGCAATTCAGATGGTGCTTTGTGCTTTTTTGCTGATGGAACTAATTACTTATCTTTTCTAATAGATAGTACAGAGCGAGAGCCAAACTTCAAAATCGACTATATGAATGCAAATCGTCAATCTATTTATAATGAATCAATTGGCATAAAAATTCCTTCTGATGTTGGCTTGGCAAATCCATGTAGCCAATCCTTTCTTACTCTTAATACTGGTCAAGGAATTGTTGCAGGACAAGTTGACCCAAATTGGACTTACGGAAATAATGTTCCGGCTTATGCTTTTAATTTTGGATATCCAACGCAAAGCCCTAATGCAAAATGGATTAATTACTTCCCACATGATGGTGGTTATTCAAATTTTACTGCTTCATTCGAGCGTAAATTTTGTGCAACCTCCGAAACAATGGGTTTTATAAGTTTCTGTATTGCCGCTGATAATATTGGAAAAGTATATCTCAACAATGTGTTTTTGGGGCAAACCACAACCGGCAAATATGGTTTTATGTACTTTGCTTGTTTCAAAAATATTCCTGTTAATATTCTTGCAGGAACAAACGTATTGAGAGTTGATGTGCAGAATATAGAAGGAAGCACAGGATTTATCTTCACTGACGCTTCTATTTCAACTGCTACCGGCAATCTTGGGTTAACAAATAATTTATGTTGTAATGGAAATGTTCAAGGTAGAATTATTGGTAGAAAACTTTGGGATAAGAATTGTAATAGTGTAGTAGATCCTGCTGATGTTGGCGTAAGTGGCTGGAATATAACATTGGTAGATCCTTCTTCAAATACAACAAACACAACAACAGATGCCCAAGGTTACTATTCTTTTGCGAATCTTTTGCCGGGGACATATACTGTTTATGAATCAATACAGCAAGGATGGACTCAAAGTAATTCAGCGGGTCCATATACTGTTTATGTTGCTCCAAATAGTGTTAATTATAGGGATTTCTTGAATTGTAAGCCACCTGATTGCAAAGATTTATTTACAGAAACCGAAAATTCTTCAGAATGTTGCCAATCATCATTCAGCATTACAAATTTTAATAATGCTGGATTGCAATCTTTGAGTTATGTGGTTTCAGGTGGTGTAATTAATTCAATTTCAGCGAATTGCTTTGTTTCTTCATATCCAGTAAACTTGAATAACACAAGCTCTGGAACATTAACTTTCGACCCGAATTGCACATCTCAGCAAGTTACAAACTTCTTTGTAAATGCAAGTTCAACAACGGCAGATGGAAATGTTTGCATCGAATGGACAGCCACATTCTTACAAGGCGGTCAGATTTTTGAATGTAAGAAAACTATTTGCATTCAGTGTGAGCGAATGTCTTTGAATTGCAATCCAAAATTTGATGTTGCTCCAAATGTATTCGCTCCGGTGAATACAGATTATAGAAAATTTACAATTTACAATACAAAACAACCAAATTCGCAAATTTCTCACATCGATGTAAAATTTGTTAATGAATCTATTCCACATCACATTGGTGGCGGTTTGGTGGTTGACGGCGTGAACAAAGTATGGACTTTCCAAAATTCAGGCGGTCCTGCAGATGCTTATACTCAAATCCGTTTGTCATGCATACCGCACGTTGCCGTTCATGGAAATCCGGCAAACAATTATGTTTCTTTCAATCTTGGCGTTGATAACACAACAATTCCACAATACAGCGGTGTAATTAAATTCAAAGTGGGCTATTGTGATGGTGATACTTGCGAGTTTGAATACATTTGGCATCCACCTATCAAGAATGATTATCATGACGCATTAAGAACTTATGTACCGTCTGGACAAATCAAATTTACTAAACTTGGAATCACTCTTCCGGATTCTGCAGTTTCGTTCAGCGTTACTTTGGGTGATTCATCTACTACAATTTTAGCCACAACTCCACCTGTTCTCGAATACACCACAAATCGTAAACTCTTTGCTTATAATACGTTTGCAGAAGCAAACACAGCTCTTTATCTCACAAATAATCGAAATGATTCTCTCCCAATCGTTGAGAATCAAATTTATCTTCTTTTTGATTTGGATGAGAAGCATAGCACAACAGAAATACCTGTTTTAATTAGATTTTTCGATAAAAATGGTGTAGAAATTGGTAAAGCTGAATCAATTACAAATATTTATGGCATAAGTGGTAATTCAGATAGTCCAAATTCAATTAATAAAATTGGATTAAAGACAACAATTGTTCCTAATCCTACAAGTTCAAACGCAAAACTGCAGTTGAATTTAGAAAATTCCGAATATTTAAGCATATACATAAATGATATTAATTCTAATGAGATAATCAATTTGGTGGAAAATAAATTATTTGGAGCAGGTATGAATATCATCGACTTGAACCTTGAACAATTTGCCTCAGGCACATATTTTATAATTATCAAAAATGGCAAATTAGTCTATCAAACCAAATTTATCATTAGCAAATAACTTATCAATTAACTCTAATAATCAATGAACTCGGTGCCAATAATAAATTTATTGGCACTTTTTTTCACTCATAACCAATCCTTCTTGGTTTTGGTAATTTTTTTTCAATTATTTTACTTTTCTTTGAGTAATTTTCCCTTTTCATGTGTCATTATATATGAGTAAATTGCAATTTTTGAAATAGTTTTTGAAAAAATATGAAAAAGTACATTTTTATTTTTATTCTAATTTCGAATTATTTTGTGGGATGGGCTGTGGAACCAGACCCAAGAATACTTTGGGTATCTGATTCTTCAATTGTTAAAATTGATGGATTTGCTGTTCATCCGAACGGTAATGTTTTTGCATACAAAAATGGATTAAAAAATGGGAATATTGTAACAAGGGAACTCTCTATTTTTGAAATTGATGGAACAAATGGCAAAGTTATAAGGATATTACCTAAGTTTTCTGATAAACTTGATATAGAGTCTATCGCCATTTCTGATGATGGCAAGTATCTCGCAACATCTTATGATGGAGTTACTATAGTTGATTTATCTGACTTAAGTTCAAAAACTTTTGGGGATGGGAATCGTGTTATTTTTGTACCAAATTCAAAGAAAATAGCTTATAGAGCAAGTGGCGAAGGAACAAAAGGTCAGGATTCATCTATAGTAATTCTTGATATAGAAACTGGAGAAAGAAATTATATTAAAACCGAAGAGATGATTGAAAAAATCGCATTCTCGCCCGATGGACGATACTTTGCTACAGGTGGTAGTTTATACACTGGTGCCTCACCTTCTTATACTTCGCTGAAACTTTGGGATGCTCAATCTTTGAAATTGATTAAGGAGTTTGAGAGATTGAATACGAATGTTCAAACGAGAACAATTCAATTTACTCCAAATAGCAAGTTCGTTGCATTTCTCCCTTATAATGGGGAAGTTTCAATTTATGATACTGAAACTACAACTTTATTCCGTAAATATGACCAATATAATTATCCTTTCACTGGGATTGGTCAGTTTACTTTCATAAATGATACTTTCATTGTATTTAGTACTCAAACGCCCAGTACATTTATTTGGAATTTTAAAAAAGATGAAAATGCATTTAATCTTACAAATTATAAGTCAACACGTGGTATTAAATTCAGTAATAAATTAGATATTATTATATTAGCAACAGAAACTCAATTAATTGCATTTGATATGAAAAAGATTTTATCGAATGTTACTGAAAATACGATTGATTTAGAACTAAAATCAGAATATCAAAAAGGTATGCTATTAAT
>JANJUO010000263.1 GCA_024710535.1 bacterium | reverse complement strand
ATATCAAAATAGATCCAACCACAATTAAAATGATTGTTGAAAAAACAATAATCTTGCTCATTAGAGAAAATTTTAGACTGAATGGGCGCTTGTCTGTTTTGTATTTGAAAAGAATTCCAAAATTTACAAGTGTTGTGAAGCCCAATCCACCAAGAACAATAAGAATCATAATTACTGACAAATAAGAATAATTATTTGTAACTGCATTATTTATAAAACCATCGCTGTAGAGAGAAAATCCTGCATTACAAAAGGCAGATACAGAATGAAAACAACACTCATAAAATAATGATTTATTAAAATTAAATAAATCTCCGCCAATTGAAAAATAAAGAATAAAAGCACCGATTATTTCGATAATTATTGTTAATGAAAAAATTCTAAAAAGCAGACGCCACACCTCAACAACTGACTCTTGGCTTAGCATATCTTTTAGCATCACTCTTACTTTAACACTTAATCCCCCGGCAAATACAATTGCAAAAAAAGTTGTAAGAGTCATCACTCCTAATCCACCTATTTGGATTAATATTAAAATGATAAATTTTCCAAGCAAAGTGAAAGAAGTTGTGATGTCGATTGTAGTCAATCCCGTTACGCATACAGCACTTGTTGATGTAAATAATGCGTCGATGAAACGAATGGAATAAGTTGGGGGTGTTGCTCTTGGAAGACTTAAAGCAAGAGCGCCACTAATTATTACAATCAAAAAACTTAAAGAAAAAATAGCACCCGGATGCAATTTGATTTTTGCAATTAAGTGATTATATCTCAAACTTTTAATTAAAAATACAAATATTATTGCTACTGATATAATTGCTACATAAAACAAAGAAATATGCTTTATTTCTACTCGTGGCATAAAAAGAGTAATAATTGAATAAATCCCGTCCGGGAAAAACAAATGCAAAAGCAGTAATACTACCATCGACAGCTCAAACCAGCGCTCAAATAAAAATTCATATCTGTTTTTAACAAAAACAATTCTCAATAATTCTTGCGCTATAAATAGTATTACTATGACGTCAGATATATAATTAAGAATCTCTAATTGTACCGGATTAAGATAGAATCCAATTGCAAGGATAAATGATACAAAAGCCAAAAAGCCGATAAATATAAAAACAAAATCAAATATTAATTTTGCCTTGTTGCGTTTTTCGTTTTCTGTCATTTTTCCGGTTCGCTTATATTGATAATAAAGTCTTCAACATTCCATCTGGAACGAATATTTAATTTACTTTCAACAATGAAAAACGGCTCAGAGAAACTGAATGGTATTGCAGTTCCAAAACTATACAATCCATCAGTATTGCTATCACAAAATGCTTCAATTGAATATTCTCCCGGCTCTATATTGCTAAAATTCCATTTGCCATCTTTATCTGTTTTGGAGATATATCGTTTATTCTTATCTTTATTAAAAATTGTAATTATTAATTTATCTTTGCAAAAATCTACTCCTCGCACTGTTCCCGAAGCATTACCGAGTGATCGTAGGTCGCTTGTTCTGAATCTTAATCTTATGGTCGTGTCTTGAGCATAAATTCCGTTAAGTCCTTTTAAAGTTTTGCTTTTTAGGATTAATTCATACCAAGTTTCTGGCTCAAATATTTCTATTGGCTCAAGTCTTACAACATTATTAAGGAAAGGTAATATTCTATATTCAATTGAATTTTTTGAATCAAGTTTTTTCATAGTTAATGAATTTCTGAATGAAGCTGTGTCGATAGGATTGCTGAATATAAATCTAATATATTTATTTTGTGCGATATTGCTAACGCTATCACCGAATGGATAAGCATTGATTTTGGGTTGAGTTGAATCAATTCTTGAATATCCATTAAATTTTGCCATATTTATTGAATCGATCAAATTTCCCGAAGTATCTCGAATGCTAAATTCTGAAAGTTTGAATGCTGTTAAGATGTATAATTTTGCCGAATCAAGCATTTCATCAGTATAAATCGTAACATCACGATTATTTCCGGCAAAACTTACTCCATTAATTTTTATAGGATTGGAATTTGCTGAGTCAATTAAATAAAATGATTCAGAACGAACAAAATTTGAATCTAAACTTTCTGAAAATCTTGCAACAATTATGTTTGCATAATTTGCTTCAGCAGACATCAGTTCAGGTGGAGTTTTATCAACAGGAGGTCCAATTCTCAAAACAAGGGACGCTGATTTTGCATCTTTTACTACAATATCACTTTCCGGAGCACCAAACGCATCATTATCATCATAAAGTTCGTTCTTGAATTCATCGCGAATGGCAAAAACTCTGTACTTGCCGTCTTTTATTGCTCCAAGACGAAACTCGCCACTTGTTCCAATTTGCACTCTATAGTTTGGCAAAGTATGCCTAAAATTCAATGTATCAGCATTTATATTTGTAATATTGTAAACAAAGATAAATGCTCCGGCAGATCTTTCGTCAATTAATTTTCCTGAAATTATCCCGCTGTCTAATTTATTGCCGGTAGAAAATATCAATTCAAATGCCTCAGCCGGCTTCACATTATAATAATCTGTATATTCTGTGCCTAATTGCAATGAATAAGTAGTATTTGTATCTAATTGCTTTTGGAATAATATTTCGAGTTCTTTGCCGCTCCAATCAAATTTAAGTTCTGTTTTTGGTGAAATACTCAAATTTTCAAGCACTTTTCCCTTGTCCATATATTTGCTAAAGCGAAGTGTTATACTTTTTTCTTCAAAATTCAATGTGCCTCTTTGAATTGAGGAATATCTGATTTCAGGTGGAATTGTATCTTTTGGACCACCCGAAGGCGCTTCGATAACCGCACAAGAGTTAAAGATTGCAAATATTAATAGAAATACCAACAATCCAAATATTTTAACTATTTGAAAATTAATATTATTTACGTTTTTTTCGGTAACTGTCATCTGAAAGCAAATATATAAATAAACCACAGATTCAAAATTAATTGCTTTTTTATTATTTACCAAACATTATTAATTTTACTTATACTAAATGATAATATTTCTTTTAAAAAAAATTAAAAATTTATTTCAATTCTACTTTGAAACGAACGAGTTCTCTTTGAACTCCATTAATATAAGTAATTTTTGATGGAAAATTTGGAGAAGAATTTATTGGTATATATCTCTCGTAAGTTGGTTTTTGGAGCCAATATATCAATCCATACCCTTCGGAAAATCTGTATATATTTTCAATTTTATAGTATCTAACCGCATTTATATAATCTTGATAATCGAAAAGTAATCGAGTGTCTATCAATTCTTCGTATTGATTAAAATTGAAAGTACCAGCTGGCACCGTCATATCATCGCTGTAAATTACTTGTGAGTTTATTGTTACATCATATAAAGATTTATATGTCACCTTTTCAAATTCAAATTGATAATTTTCATTGCTATATTTGAAGGCATTCCATTTTAATTCATTTTGATTGATTAAATATGCAAATGTTGGGCTAAGATCATTGATAATAAAATTATCTTTATCATAAACAACCGACAAAATGCCGGCTCTATTGTTATAATATCGTGAATTCACAAATAAACCATCAGAAAATAAGTCCAATTTATATACAGAATAGTCCGCAATTTTACCATCTGACTTTATGCTCATTTGCTTTTGAGAACTAATCACAAAAGAATCTAATCTTTTTGTAAAATTTAGCAGTTTTCCGCTCTGGTCTATTTCAATTGTTTGATAAACCCAATAATTACCGATTTTCAAAGGCATAAAGTTTTTGAATACTTTAATATTTGGATCTATTGCATTACCGGAATCGCATCCTATAAGTATAATAAAAATCATTATAATAAGTATTTTAATAATCATAACAAACCATTCAAATTTTGTACTTCTCAATAATATAAAACTACTCAAAATTCATAAAAGTTACAAATTAATTTAATTTTAAAAAAAATATTACAATTTTGTTATGAAATTGTTTTATTTTTGAGTCTATTTGTTTAATAAAATTGAAAAAGAAAGTGGAATCATTAAGTGAATTTTGGCGATTAGCAGGTTTAAGATATAAATCTCATCCATGGCATGGAGTAAAAATAGGTGGTGATGCTCCTGAAACCGTTACCTGCTATATCGAAGTTGTTCCAACCGATACTTTAAAATATGAGGTTGATAAAGAAACCGGTTATCTGAAAATTGACAGACCGCAAAAATTTTCAAATCATATTCCTGCTCTTTATGGATTTATCCCGCAAACTTACTGCGGAAAAACGGTTGCTGATTTTTGTAATTCCAAAACTGGAAGAAGAGATATTGTAGGCGATGGCGACCCATTAGATATTTGTGTTTTAACCGAAAGAAATATCATGCATGGTGATATTTTATTGCAAGCAACTCCAATTGGCGGATTCAGAATGATTGATGGCGGCGAGGCAGATGATAAAATTATTGCTATTCTGAAAAATGATGAAGTTTATTCCGGATTTGCTGATATTATGGATGTGCCGGATTCGATGATTAATCGTTTAAAGCACTATTTTCTAACTTATAAAGATATGCCGGGGCAAATCACTCCAAGATGTGAAATTACTCATACTTACTCCAAAGATGAGGCGCACGAAGTAATTAATAGAAGCCGAAAAGATTATATTAAGAAATTTGGAAAATTAGAAAATAAATTGTCCGTTGCGGCAATGGAAGCATTTAGTTTTGCTCAGGAATTAAGAAAAAAATCAAATTAATTTGTTTTTCAACAATTATGATTGAAGTGCCACTTTTTTTGAATGTGGCACTTTTTTTATTTTTCAAAAAATGAACTCTAAATCAAAACCAAAATACTTACGTCAATTAATCATTGTGAAATTAGTAATTTGGACTGCTTGATGAAAAATATTATTTTGCTTACTGCAATTTTGATTTCTTTGATTGAATTTTCATTTTCTGCTAATTATAATTCTTATATTGTTAAATTCAAAAACAATGCAAAAATTCCTGCTGAATTACAAAATAGCAATAAGTTCAAGCCGATTTTCGATATGAAAATGCTTGATAAAATAAATGAAAATAAACTTCTGAATTCTAAGCAATATTATGAAATTAATGAACTTGCAAAATACTATGTGCTTGATATAAAAGATGATTATTCTTTGCTTCAATCAATCTCAACAAATGAAAATATTGAAGCAGTTTTTCCAAATTATATCTATACAATCGAGCAATTACAATACAAACCAAACGATGAAAAATATCCTGATCAATGGGGACACTCTCAAGTGAAAGCAGAATCTGCTTGGAAAATTGCAACTGGAAAAGGAGTGATTGTTGGCGTGATTGATACGGGGATTGACTTTGAGCATCCTGACCTGAAAAATCAACTTTGGACAAATTCAAAAGAAGATCTTAATAAAAATGGCACTTTCGAACCTTGGGCTTCTACTATACAGAAGGATGGCATTTATGGAGATTTGAACGGTATTGATGATGATGGCAATGGATTTGTTGATGATGTTATCGGCTATGATTTTGTTGATCAATATCTTGTGAATTTTGGCGACTTTTCGGAGCCAGATGCAATTCCCGAAGATCAGCACGACCACGGAACGCTTGTTGCAGGAATAATTGCGGCAGAAAGTAATAATAAAATTGGAGTTGCAGGACTTGCTTTTAATGCGAAAATTCTAACTGCAAAAGCATTCGATGCATCTGGGAATGCAGAATCAGATGATATTGCAAGAGCGATAATTTATGCTGTTTTGAATGGTGCAAAAGTGCTGAATTTTAGTTTTGGCGAGAGTTACGAATCGCCAATTGTTTACTCTGCAGTAAAATTTGCAAACGAAATGAACGTGGCGATTTCTGCATCCTCTGGCAACAACAACTGGACTTTTCCACACTTTCCATCGGATTATCAAGAAATAATCAGCGTTGGTGGCTCAAATAAAGATGGCAAGCGAGCATCGAATTCAAATTATGGATATTTGATTGATATTGTTGCTCCCGGTCAGGAGGTTTGGACAACCTCGCCAAATAAAGCATACAAAGCGGTGGGCGGCACTTCGATGGCGGCACCTTATGTATCGGCAGTTGCGGCTATGCTTTTGGAAAAAGCACCCGATTTGACTCCCGGAGAAATCAAATCAATTCTTCAATCAAGTGCAAATAGTGCAAATGGATGGACTTTTGATATGGGTGCCGGAATTTTGGATGCATTTAACGCATTGAGTAATATTTCAAAAGCAGAAACAAATATCATTTACCCAAAAAATGAACAAATTTTTTATATAGATAAATTCAATACAATTAATTTAATTGGAACAATTACCAATCCGCTTTTTGATAGTTTGGCGATTGTAGTCAAGCATATAAACACTGGAATTGAAAAGAAATTCCCAGCCGGAAAAAATCAGATTGTGAATGATACAATTTATAATATTCCCAAAAGTGCTTTTCTTAGCGACACTATTAATTTGCTTGGAAATTTTGTAATTAAATCGGTAATTTATCTAACAAATGGCAAATTCTTAGAAAAAAATACTATTGTAAATATTGATTCTTCAAGCAGATTTGCCTTAAATGAATTTAGGGTTTTAAATCCGATATTTAATAATAAACGTATTGTTTTGGTTGCTGGCGTAACAACTATGAAATCTAAATTAACAATTGGATTCAAGCCAAAAGGAAGTTCGGAAAAGTATCAATATTTATCACAAATCGAAAGCCAAAGCAATAATTCTATAATCATTATTGATGATATTGTTCCTTCTGGAGTTACTTATTCAGCTGTTGCATATTTCACAAATAATATTAATGACACAATTAAAAAAGAATTTGAATTTACAAGACAACCGGACAATTATCACAATGCAAATTTTCTGCGTAAATCATACAACTTTGGCAGAGCATATCTGCATAATCAATCAGCAGATTTGTTTGCCAACAAGAAAAAATCAATTGTGGTTAACGACTTGACAAATCTATCATTTGGCAAAACACTTGCTCTTGAATTCGATAAAAATGGCTTTACTTTGGTGGATTCTTTGGTGAATGGCTTGTTGCCGGTTGGCTATGGCGATTCGAATGGAGATGGCATTGCTGAAGTTCTTTTGATGGGCGGCTATAAAACTGCGATTTATCAATACAATAAAGAAACCACCAGACTTTTCGATAAGCCAATTTTCGAAAGTCCAAATACCAAATCATTTTGGGCAGATAAATTTTTTGACATTGATCGCGATGGAAAGCCGGATATAATTGCATATAGGAATGACCCTGCTGAGCGTAGTTATTTTGTTTATTCATTCAAAAATGGCAAATACGATTCTATCGCAACGGCAAAAATTCCCGAAGATTTCAAATATAGAGATTTATCTAAGTCGTGCGTAATTGATGATTTGGATAATGACGGCATTTATGAACTTGCTTTTTCGAATGAAGCCGGTCAAATATTCATTTTTAAATACCATGATAATAAATTCAATTTGCAATTTGTTGATTCTACAATAATTTCGCAAAGCACACAAATGCTTGAAAATATAGATATTGATGGCGATGGCAAGCAGGAAATTATCCAAATTAATTATGGAAGCAAAGAGTTATTTAATGCAAATTCACAAAGCGAATCAATTTGGACAATAAGAATTATCAAACACAAAGAAAATGATATTTATGAAGAAATCTATAAAGATCATATTTGGGGTGTGCGTGCTGGATTTACCAAACAGGGCTGGGGATTTCGCAATGGTTTGAGCAAAGGAAATATCGACAACAAACCCGGAGATGAAATAATAATCTCAACATTTCCGAATTTATATGCTTTGAAATGGAATAATCAAACAAAAAAATTGGATAATTTCTGGTATTATCCATCTACTTTATCCAATAGCGTAATTATTGAAGATTTTGACGGAAATGGAATTAATGAAATTGGCATTTCAACATTCAATAATACTTCATTTTTTGAATTTGATAAATCTTTTAATGGTCCGGCTGTTCCGAATGATTTTGATGGCTGGGCTTTGAGCGATACCACTTGTACTTTGAATTGGAGTGCTATGAATGATGCTGAAGAGTATTATCTATACAGCGTTGATTTGAAAAATAATACTGCAAATTATATTTCTTCAACTAAGAATAATTTTGTGAATTTTAGTGGCTTAACTAAAGGGAATTTCTATGATTTTGTAATTAAATCTTTCAATTCAAAGATGGAGCCGCAATTAAGCGATTTTACGGAAATTGTAACCGTATATGCAAATGCACCAATTAAAATTACTGAATTAACTCAATCAGGCGATAGTCAATTAATTGCAAAATATAATGGTAAATTGCCGGACAAAGTGATTGACCCGAAAAATTTCACAATTTCATCAGAAATGGGGGAGATTTTTGCAACACATTCAAACAAAATGAGCGATTCAACCTTACTTTTAACATTTGATTTTCAGAATTTCGAATCAAAAGAGTATAATTTAAATGCTAAATCATTTCGTGATTTTTATAGAAATCCAACATCGGAACAAACTTTGAAATTCAACTATAAAAAAGTTGAAAAGCAAGATGAAATCTACATCACAAAACTCGAAATGTTTTCTACTTCATTAATAAAAATTTGGTTTTCGGAATCTCTTGATAAAGCAAGTGCAGAAGTTTTAAACAATTATTCAATGGCACCTTACGGAGAAGTGCTTTCGATTGATATTGATGAATTCGATAAGCGTGGCGTTGTTATGTTTATTACCGATGAATTGAAAATTCGTGGGGCTCGTGGTTATAACTACACAATCACAGCCAAAAATCTTTTCTCCGAATCAGGCAAACCAATCACGAAAGGTGCAGGGGCAACAATTGGCTTTACTCTTGCAATGTCGCAGTTAGATGATGTTTATATGTCGCCCAATCCATTGAAATATAATGAAATGGAAGCAGTTAGATTTTCTAATTTATCTCAAAAAGCAATAATTTCAATAATGGATTTAAATGGAAATAAATTAGCAGAAATCACCGAAAATGATGGCAATGGTGGTGCCGAATGGAATGGATTGGATTACAATGGAAACAAATTAAAAACAGGAATATATATGTATGAAGTTACTGGCTACCGTGCTGATGGCACAAGAATTTTGCCAGTATCAAAGAAATTTGCTGTGTTGCCATAAATATCATAGTGATTAAATTCGGTTGTTGAAATTGTCGCTTTTGATTTGTCGATTGTAGAAAAAAATTGATATTGAAATATCGGAAGATATTGACTTTCTGGGGATTTCTTTATTACAATATTTAATCCCTAACTGGAAATTATTGAATAATCATTTTGAAAATATTAGTAATCAGAATTAATCACTATTTTTTCAACAATGAAATCAAATGAATTACAAATCGGCTAAAACTTATTTTAAAAAACATACAAAATGCGTTTAGTTTTGATAATTGTTTGAGGGTATTGCTATTATTCTTAAATTTGTAATTTTAAAAAGAAGTCATACATTTTTGTTGAAAATTCTAAATTGATCATAAAATAAAACTAAAAATTATATGCTGATTTCTGTTGAAATTCTCAAAAATTTGCTCATAGAAGCAAAATCTCAAAATAAGAAAATCGTGTTTACTAACGGTTGCTTCGATATTATTCATTCCGGTCATGTTTATTATCTAAATGAAGCAAAAAAAATGGGCGATATTCTTGTAATAGGGCTCAATTCTGATGATTCTGTAAGAAGATTAAAAGGAAATTCCCGACCAATTAATTCACAAAATGATAGGGCAGTTGTTCTATCTGCATTGAAATCAGTGGATTATGTTGTTTATTTTGAAGATGATACTCCGCTTAATCTGATTTCTTCCCTATTACCGGACATACTTGTTAAAGGTGGCGACTATCAGATTGATGACATTGTTGGGGCAGATGTGGTTCGGAATAATGGCGGTTCAATTATTACAATTTCTTTTGTGGAGGGAAAATCAACCACAAATATTATTAATAAAATGAAAAATTAATAGCCGGAATTGAAAAATGTTAACTGAAATTTACTCAATTACCAAGAATATCATAATACTTTGTTCAATTATGTTTTGTTTGAGCTGTTCGGCAAACGATAAAAATTATCAAAAAGAACCATCAAATATTACTACGGAAGCTAAAGTGGAAAATACTACCCCGATTGCAAAGAAATATTATGCAAAAATCACCGGATCCATTCCGCATGATGATGAGGCATATACACAAGGACTTGTTTATCATAATGGCTTTATCTACGAAAGCACCGGGCAATATGGCGAATCAACTCTAAGAAAAATTGACCCAAAAACTGGAAAAATTATTCAAAAAGTGAGCATTCCATCTGCTTTTTTTGCTGAAGGAATTGCAATTGTGAATGATAAAATATATATGTTGACTTGGCAGGAGTTAACTTGTTTTGTCTATGATTTGAAAACACTTAAGCAATTATCAAAATTCAATTATCAGGGCGAGGGCTGGGGACTTTCTGAATATAAAAATTCTCTCTATATGAGCGATGGCACTAATTTTCTAAAAATAATCAATCCCGCAAATTTTAAAATTGAAAAAACTCTATCAATCTTGGATAATTCCCGCTCTATAAGCAATTTGAATGAAATGGAATTTATAAATGGAGAACTTTGGGCAAATATTTATATGGCAGATATTATTGTTAGAATAAATCCCGAGTCGGGCAATATTTTGGGATATATCGACTGCTCAATTCTCAGGGCAAG
Source organism: bacterium (assembly GCA_024710535.1). Classification (GTDB taxonomy): domain Bacteria; phylum Bacteroidota; class Ignavibacteria; order Kapaibacteriales; family UBA2268; genus JANJUO01. The sequence continues at coordinate 2,708 of JANJUO010000263.1, read as the reverse complement.
TCTTCAAAATAATCCATCAGCAGAGGTTCTTAATGGAATTGCTTACGACTCTACTAATAATATAATTTGGTTAACCGGAAAAAATTGGAACAAAATTTTCACAGTTGAAGTATTAGAGCAATAATATATTATGATTAAAAATAAAATCAAAACATTTTGGGACCATACTATTGCCGTATATAACCGCGCAGACGATCATACTGTTTTCCTTCTTGCCTCCGGCATTGCATTCAATATTTTAATTTACTTGATGCCACTACTACTCTTGGCGGTTTATATAGTTGGGATAATTTTTAATGTCTCGGATGTTGTGATTTATTTGAGTTCCCTACTTGAAGATTTGCTGCCCGCAACTGCCGCAAACTTTGAATTTATCAATACAGTACTTGAAGAAGTACGAACAGTTATGGATAACAGCTATCTTAGTGGTTGGATTGGAGTTTTTGGTTTGATTTGGGTATCATCATTACTTGTAAGTTCGATTCGTGCGGCGCTGAATACAATATTTAATATTCAGGGCACAAAATTTTTTCTAATTTATATAATCAAAGATATTCTATTGACAATTTTCTTTACGGTTTTGGTTCTTTTATATTCATACATTATTCCGTTATTAACTATTATAGTAGAACTTGCAAAAAGCATTTTGCCAGACAACATCGAATCATATTTTACTGAATTTATACTTTTTGGTGCAACAGTATTATCAGCATTTGTATTATTTTTCTTCATTTATCGCTTTCTTCCAAACAAAAAACTACCTATTAAAATAGTTCTAACAAGCACACTAATAAGCACAGTGATGATAGAAATTGCGAGATTTTTATTTGCCATTTACATTTCTTCTATTGCAGATTATGGAAAATTTTATGGAGTTTATGCAATTGTAATGTCATTAGCAGTTTGGATTTACTACTCCTCACTTATAATTCTTCTTTCGGCGGAAATCAGTAATTATATATTTGAAAAGAAAATAGATTTATCTAAAAAAAAGATGGGATAAAGATATTATATTAGGATATATAATCAAAAAAAAGGAGCATAAATGCTCCTTTTTCAAAATTTTCAACAGAATTACTTCTTGCCCTTACCACCAGCTTTTCCGGCTGGAGCATCTGTAGTTGCTGTCACCATACCGCGTGGTTTAGTAACAGTTAAAATAACTGTTTCAGATGATTGCTCGTATTCGTATTTTGTTAAATCCAAATCTTTAAGAGCAACACTTTGACCCATATTCAAATCTGCAACATTTACTTCGAAAAATTCGATAATATCGCTTGGGAAACATTTAACTTTAATTTTATGAACTTGCGTCATCATCTTGCCACCGGCACGAACGCCAGCTGGCTGTCCAACAAATTTAAATGGTAATTCAACAGTAAGTTTTTCACCTTCTTGAATACCTTGAAGATCAAAATGAATTAATTTATCACTTACAGGATCGAAAGAAGTATCTTTAAGAATACATTTGTGAGATTCTTTAGTTTCTTCTATTTCCAAACTAACAATACGTGTATGAGCTGTGTAAACAATCGGACGCAATGAAAGCGGATGCGCTTTTATGCTAATGTTCTGCTCGCCTTTGGCATAATACACACCGGGTACCATACCTTCATTTCTCACGAGACCAGAAGCCGTTTTGCCGGTCTGTCTAAGTTTCGCTTTTAGAATGATTTCTTGCATTTTAATAACCTTTTATATTTATATAAATTTATCATCTTTCTATTTCGAAAAGCGAACTTATTGAACGGTTGTCGTGAGTACGGATAATTGCTTCAGCAAGCAATTCCGAAACTGAAACAATTTCAATTTTATCGCTTTCTCTTTTGAGCGGGATAGTATCGGTTACATATAATTTATCCACTGCCGCACACGCTTCAATTTTTTCTAAAGCAGTACCAGACAGAACAGGATGAACTGTAATACCGAAAATATCCAATGCACCTTTATCTTTCAGAGCTTCGGCACACTTAACAAAAGTGGTGCCTGTATCAATCATATCATCAACAATCAGTACATTTTTTGATTCAACATTTCCGATTATGTGCATAATTTCCGCTACATTATGTTCGGGTCGTCTTTTATCGACAAGAACAAGATCTCCACCAATCTTCTTTGAATAAGATCTGGCAGTTTTCACTCCGCCTACATCAGGCGCCGCAACAGCAAAATTAGAAAGCCCTAATTTTCTGACAGCCCTAATAAGTACGGGTGAAGCGTAAAGATGGTCTAACGGAATATCAAAAAATCCCTGTATCTGAGAAGAATGCAGGTCAATTGTAATGATACGGTCAGCTCCGGCTCTCGTAATTAAATTAGCAAACAACTTGGCAGTAACAGAAACACGGGGCTGGTCCTTTCGGTCTTGCCTCGCATATCCAAAATAGGGTATAACAGCAGTAACGCGCTTTGCAGAAGCACGTTTTGCCGCATCGATAAGCATCAATAACTCAAATACATTATCCGTTGGTGCAAATGTAGATTGAACAATAAACAAATCCACACCACGAACATTGTCTTCGAATTTAACCCATAACTCACCGTCGCTAAAATTACGTATAGTGGTTTCAGAAAGTTCAATACCTAAATGACCCGCTACTTTCTTTGCGAGTGGTACGTTGGACCTACCTGAAGCCACCTTAAAGTCATGCATTTTTTTCGCCGTAGTTTCCTATAAAAAAGCTGGGACGGTAGGACTCGAACCTACG
>JANJUO010000256.1 GCA_024710535.1 bacterium | reverse complement strand
AATAAATTCAAGATTGAAAAAACTTGGACTTGTTGAGATGTATGGAAAAAGATAAAAAATATTTAATTTGCTTTTTTTATCAAACGTCGCTAAAATTATGAAAAATGAAAATATAGCTGAGTTATTAAATCTAAAAGATTCAGAAATTGATTATTCGGATATAGCTGAAACAGATACTGAATTTTGGAAGGATGCAGAATTTCGATATTTTCAAAAAAAAGTTGATTATACTATCAAAATAGATGAAGATTTAGTTGAATGGCTCAATGGTTTGGGAATTGAGTCTAATCAAGCAATAAATAATATCATCAGAGCATATTATTTGATAAATACATAATTTGTTCATAATAAAACAAAAAAACCTCTGAAAATTCAGAGGTTTTTTAATTTTTAAACTAAACAAATTTTAGTTGAAAATCGGCAATAAATAAGTATGCAAAGTGGCTAAATCGTTACTGCTTAGTTTCAAAGAACTTGCACAGAAGCCATTTGCAGGCAAAGTATTTGCAATTAATTTTACTAAATTTTCTTTGCTTGCTTTCCAATCCTGATTTGCAATCAAGATGTAGAATGCTTTTTCTTTATTCTTAGTGATTTTGTTTAGAATTGCTTTTCCATCACCAACAGAAACTTTTTCTACCAAAACTGCACGGTTTGCTTTTTCTACCAAAACGTTATTTTCAACTTTGATATTTTCTTTTGCTTTGGCAACAGGAATTTGATTTGGAGACATTCCTCCAGCAACAAGCGAATAAGTTTGATCCATTGCCGCAATATCAGCTGGTGTCAATGGAGTAATGTCTTTCATAAACGTTTTTTGAACATAATGAATCATTGCAATTCTATCCGCAGGTGGCAAATATTCATAAGCCACCATTCCTGAACCAGGAATACCGTTTGCAAGTGTCAAATACATTTCATTAAATTTTTTGCCATTTTTCCAGCCATCTGCTGAAGTGAAATTTCTTGGCTTTGGATTCAATGCCGCACCAGCCGCACCATCGCCCAATCCGGCAGTACCGTGACAAGATTCGCAAGTAGTTTTATATAATTCTTCACCTTTCTTCATCAAAGAATCAGATGGACTTGACAAAATTGCCAAATCGATACCCGGTAGCAATTGTGAAGTTTTTGTTGTTAATTCAACTGCAACAGTATCCCGCATTATTTCAACAGGATAATGTATAGTACGAGATTGGTATTCAACTTTATAAAATACAAATACTGTTGCACCAAGAACTAAAATCATAAAATATGGGAATATAGCAGATACAAGATTTACTGGATCGGCTACAATTTCCGAAAAATTAATTTCGTCCTCTATATGTTTTTTATTTTCCATAATAATCCTAAATATTTATAATTTTATAAGTGGAAATCCAAACTTTTCTTAAATTTCGCATCATTAACCGGCATAAGATTTTTGCCTTTGCCTACAAGATAGAATACAACCGCAATAAGACCGATTGTAATTATTGGAGCGGCTAATTCAGCAAGTCCATAAACAGGACCTTTCAATCCTGCTAATTTTGAATATTCAGGACCAACATTCCAATACATATCATAAACGTGAGCAAAGAAAATCCAAGCTGCAATTATTCTCAAACGGAATGGGTTGCCTTTCGATGGTCTTGTTAGCAATGCAAAATATGGGATTCCAAATTTTACAAAGATCAAAATCAATGATAAAATCATCCATTCGCCTTGTGTTCTATCCATAAACCAAAGTGTTTCGTCAGGAATATTTGCATACCAAATCAAAAGGAACTGCGAAAATGCAATATAAGCCCAAAAATTTGTAAATGCAAACATCAATGCACCGAAATTGTAATAATGATCATTAGAAAGTTTTTTGCTCAAATAACCATTTTCGCCAAGAGTAATTGCAATAAATGTAACTACTGCAAGTGCGGCAAGAACCGAGCCAGCAAAGTAATAAACACCATAAATTGTAGAGAACCACTTTGGATTCAAGCTCATCATCCAGTCCATTGCAATCACTGAAATTGTAATTGCAAATACAGGCATAAATAATGCTGCAAATTTTGCAGATGTTTTTCTGAATCCTTCGGTTGGATTCAAATCTTGTTTGAATGAACGAATTGAGAAGATGTAATAAAATGCCGCCATAATTAAAAAGGCAATGATTACTCTAACCAAAAAGAAAGTTTCATTCAAATACGGTGCTTTTTTTGCAACATATTTATCAGCTTGGAGTAGTTCGGGTCTTAACCAAGTAAATACTTCATGCAAATTCAAAAGTAATGGAATTGCAACCAAAATTGAAATAATTGAAGTTGCGGCTACTATTTCTGTGATTCTTCTAAATGGAACACTCCAATCTGCTCCTACCAAATATTCTAATGCAATTAAAAACAATGAGCCAAATCCAACGCTAATCAATAGCATTAAAGCCATAATCAAACCAAAACTTGCTCTCTGAACATCTCCTGCAAAAGCGATTCCTGACATAGCAGCTCCAATAAGAGTTACTACTGCTCCAAAAATCAATAATTTTGAAGGTAATGGCTTTTTTGTGTATAATTCTGTGTTACTCATTTTACATCCTCCGGTTTAGCATTCATAGCTCTTTGAAGAGTACGAACATAGTGAACAATTTGCCATCTCTCTTCAGGTGTTATTTGTAATGCATAAGAAGGCATCGTATTCTGTCCTTTTGTAATTACATGATAAATTCTGGCATCTGACCATCCGCGTAATTTTGCAGAATGCAAACTTGGTGGATTTGGGAAATCCTGTTTGTTTGCCGCTTTCAATCTTGAAACTCCAGTACCATGATAATCATGACAAGGGCTACAGAACACATTATAATTTCTTTGTCCTTTGTTTAAATTAAATTCAGTTGGAGGAACAGGATTCATATATTTAGCATCTGATAATTGAGCAGTATCTGCATCAGTAATCAAATATGGCATCCATCCACGTGCAACTGTTCCTTCAACAGGTTGGCGCATCGAAAAGCCATCATTGAAATAAACAGGCACTGATTGTGCGTCCAATCTTGGCTGTTCCATCATCCAATTAAATGGTGTCATATAAACTAATTTATTAATAGCAAAATAAGTTCCACCACCAACAATAATTGCAATCATTACCAAACCACCAAGGAATTTTTTATCCCAAATAGTTTTAACTGTATTTAATTCTTCATTATCCCAATAAATTTCTTCAATATCTTTTGCACCTAATTTATGCAAGAAATCTTTTGCTTTATTAAGGTCAAACATTTTATCTGATGCTTCGATACTCACACCGTATTTATCCGAAGATACTTTTTTGATATATGGAGTATCGTGTAATGGATGCGAAGTATTTGGAAATTTAAATAAGAAAATAATCATTGCCAAAACTGTACCAATTGAAGCAGAAAGCACTGTAAGTTCGAATGTAACCGGAATAAATGCAGGTAAAGCAAATAATGGTTTACCACCAATTACAATCGGATAATCCACGCTCATTGTCCACCACATTAATAATATTGCAAGAGATGCACCGGTCAGACCAAGTACAAGTGCAACATAGCCAAGAGGCGACCATGGCAATTTCATTGCCTTGTCCATACCATGAACAGGATAAGGAGTATGAATATCATATTTTTTATAGCCGGCAGAGCTTACGCCCTTTGCGGCTTTGATTATATCGTCGGGAGTTTCAAAAATTCCCGTAACCGAGTGAAGTATCTTTTCTTCCATCATTTCCTCCTAATGTCCTTCATCATCATGATGATGAGTTGGTTGAGAACCTTCAATCACAGCTTTAACCTCTGCAATAGAAACCACAGGCATTGTTCTGATAAATATAAATAACAATGTAAAGAATAATCCGAAAGAGCCAATCAAGATACCAAAATCAATCAAAGATGGCACATAATATGACCAACTTGAAGGTAGGAAATCTCTTGAAAGTGAAGTAACTGTAATTACAAATCTTTCGAACCACATTCCAACATTTACCAATACACCAATAACAAACATAAAATAAATATTTGTACGTAATTTTTTCGACCAGAATAATTGTGGGAAAATTACGTTACAAGAAACCATTATCCAATAACTCCATGCAAAAGGTCCAAATGCACGATTAATAAACGCAAATGATTCGGCTTCGTGACCACTATACCAAGCGATAAAGAATTCCATTCCATAAGCATAACCAACCATCATACCTGTTACAAGGATAATTTTGTTCATTTTTTCTAATGTATCAATTGTGATAATATGTTCTAAATCAAATATTTTTCTAATAATAATCAACACATTTTGCACCATAGCAAAACCGGAGAAAATCGCACCGGCTACGAAGTATGGTGGAAATATTGTTGTATGCCAGCCCGGAATAATCGAAACAGCAAAGTCGAATGATACGATTGTATGCACAGATAATACAAGCGGAGTTGCAAAACCGGCAAGAACCAAATACATCATTTCGTAATGCGACCAATGTCTGTTTGAAAATCTCCAGCCCAAACTCAAAACAGTGTAAGCCACTTTCTTGATTTTTTGAGTGATTGAATCTGCATTTTTTGCAAGTTTATCACGCATTGTTGCAAAGTCAGGAATCAAACCGATATACCAGAACACAAACGATACTGTAAAATATGTAGAAATCGCAAATACGTCCCATAGCAATGGTGAAGTAAAGTTGGGCCACAACCAGTGTTGATTTGGATATGGCATCAAGTAACCATCAAGCCAAGGACGTCCAGTATGTATTGCAGGAAAAAGTGCCGCAGTCATAACCGCAAAAATCGTCATACCTTCCGCAAAACGAGCAATACCCGTCCTCCATTTCTGTCTAAAGAGAAATAAAATCGCTGAAATCAATGTTCCTGCGTGACCAATACCTACCCAAAATACGAAGTTTACAATATCAAAACCCCAGCCAACAGGATTTTTCAAACCCCAAAGACCGGTACCTTTATAGAAAGTTAATCCAAGACTTACCGCACCAATTAAAAGCATGGTAATTGTAACCGATAAAGCCATAAAATACTTCTTCGAAGGTACTTCATTGGTTGGCTTAATAATTGCATCATCAATAGATGCCAAGCTCGGCTTGCCATAGATAACAGACGGCTCATTAATTATCTCAATGCCCACTATGACCTCCCTCTTCATTTGTGTTTCTCAATTTTGAAATATATGTAATATTTGGCTTCACATTAATAGAATCTAAAACTTTATAGCCAAGATTATGATTTCTTAATTTATAAAGCAGTGATTCTTTATCATTCATATCACCAAATATAATTGCATTTGCAGGGCAAGCCACTTGGCAAGCAGTTTTCACATCTGTACCAACTAATTTGCGTCCTTCTTTTGTTGCTTCTTGTTTTGCTTCCATAATTCTCTGACTACAGAAAGTACATTTTTCCATAACACCACGAGAGCGAACAGTTACTTCAGGATTATGAAGCAATTCTAATGTATCTTTGTAATAATAAGCATCTTGGAATTCATCACGGAAATCATAGAAATTGAATCTTCTGACTTTATAAGGGCAGTTGTTTGCACAATATCTTGTACCAACACAACGATTATAAGTCATTTGATTCAATCCGTCAGGACTGTGAGTTGTTGCTGCAACCGGGCATACGTTTTCGCAAGGTGCGTGGTCGCAATGTTGGCAAAGCATAGGTTGAATTGAAGTTATTGGTTCGTCTGGAGTGCCGCTGAAATAAGTATCAATTCTCATCCAATGCATTTCACGTCCATGACCACATTCAGTTTTACCTACAATCGGAACATTATTTTCTACGTTACATGCAGTTACACAAGCACCAC
>JANJUO010000074.1 GCA_024710535.1 bacterium | reverse complement strand
GCAAGCGAAGAATATAATTTCGGCAGACACCGGAATCGTGAAGTTTACGCCGGACTTTAAGAATCTGAAAATCACTCTTAAGAATGGAGAGATTCATCAATCGATAACGAACAATGTAAATAATTATAAGATAATTGAGTTCGAGAATTATGAGATTATAATTCCGGCGCGAGGTTTTGCATTCCAGAAATCAGACACTGAAATGGGAACGCGAGGCGATAGAGAAATGCGTATTTCGGATATGCAAAAGATAGTTGACGATGCAAGGTCGAATTATAATACAATCAATAAAAATAATAAGAAAACTTCTCAAGATGAAGCGAAGTATGCAATAGGAGCATTGAAATACACTCAAGTTGCCCCGAAAATTGATTCAATTAAGCCGATCGAGAAGGATACCAGCGTGCTTTCTGCTCTGGTTAGAGTGAGCAAGCGTATAAACTTCATGTATTCTATTCTGGAGTCAGACCTTTATCAAATGAATAATCTCAGCAAGCGTATGAAGCAATACGAGATAGAAATTCAGAAGAAGTATGCACTTCCGTTTGCTTGTATTGTTTTCGTGTTTGTTGGCGCTCCGCTTGGGATAATCACGCGTGGAGGTTCGTTTGGATGGAGTGCTGGTCTGACACTAATCTTTTACATTATTTATTGGGCTTGTTTGATTGGGGGGGAAAAGCTTGGCGATCGGGGATATGTCTCTCCTTTTATGGCAATGTGGCTTGGCAATTTTGTGGTAGGTTTTCTGGGAATTTTGCTTACGATTAAAGTTCATTGGGAATCCTTTAATGTCTTTAATGTCTTCAAGTGGAAACTTTTTAGAAGAAGCAGGGTTCAGATGCAATGATAAAGAGTAATTTACCTTTGATTTTGGCTTCAAAATCTCCCAGACGTAAGAAATTATTAGAGCAAATTGGTTTGGAATTTGAGATAATTGCTTCAGATTTTGATGAAGATTCGATAGAATATACGGATCCGGAGAATTATTCAAAATTTTTGGCAACAGCAAAAGCCAAAAGAGTGGCAGAAACTTTGGAGAATCCTTCAGTTGTCATCGGAGCAGATACAATTGTAGTGCTTGAGAATCAAGTAATGAACAAACCTGCAAATGAAAAAGATGCCATTCGAATGTTGAAATTGTTAAGTGGCAAAGCACATTCAGTTTATACGGCAGTTGCCTTTGTCCGCTCTTCGGATATGTACTCAAAGAGTTATGTTAAAAAGACCGAAGTAACTTTTAGAACGCTTGACGAATCAGAAATATTGCAATATGTTAAATCTGGCTCTCCCCTTGATAAAGCTGGTTCTTACGGCATTCAAGATGATTACGGAGCAGTCTTTGTAAAGCATATCGAGGGTTGCTATTATAACATAGTTGGTTTGCCTTTGGAATTATTTTATTCAGAATTAAACAATTTTTTGAAAAATGAATTATAGAACAAAATTCAAAATTAATACATTTACTCTGCTAATTCCATGGATAGTTACGTTTCTATTATTCTGGCTTTATCCATTGATCTATTCATTATATCTTAGCTTCACTAAATATTATACTTTAACAAACGAATCAGAGTTTATTGGTTTTGAGAATTATTCTACATTATTTTCTGATCCATTGTTCTATAAAGCATTATCCAATACAGCATTTTTCACATTTGGAACGGTTCCATTTACTGTATCTTTTGCGATAATTCTTGCAGTTTTTTTGAATTCTAAACTTGTTAAATGGAAGAATTTTTTTCGTTCTGCATATTTTCTGCCATCAGTTACATCAATGGTTGTAATTGCTCTAATTTTCACAAATTTATATACAAAAAACGGCTATATTAATATGCTTTTGGGAATGGCTGGAATACCATTTCCGGCAAAAGGATGGCTTTTGGATACCTCAACAGCGATGCTTTCGATAATGTTTATGGATATATGGATTTCAGTTGGCTATTATATGGTATTATTTTTAGCCGCAATGCAAACAATATCTGAAGACTTGTATGAATCTGCGAAATTAATTGGAGCAAGCTCGATGCAACAATTTTTCCAAATAACACTCCCCCTTTTGAAGCCAACTTTACTCTTTGTATTGGTGATTAACACTATAAAATCCTTTCAAATTTTTATTGAAATTTTCGTGATGACAAAAGGTGGTCCTTTGAATTCCACAACCACTCTTGTTTATCAAGTATTTGTAAATGCATTCGAAAAAGCCGATTCAATGGGATATGCATCAGCTCTTGCATATATTATTTTTGTTATACTCCTAATATTCTCCTTTATTCAAATGAAATTATTAAAAACCAAATGGTGATTTGATGGAATATATTTATAATTTTGTAATAATTCTGATTTCTTACTTTCTTGGGTGCGTTCCAAGTGCTGTTATCATCGTGAAATTTTTTTCCGGAAAAGACATAAGAAATGAAGGAACTGGAAATATTGGAGCAATGAATAGTTTTGAAGTAACAGGTAAAAAGACAGCTGGAATTGCAGTATTTTTAGTTGATGCTTTGAAAGGAGCAACTGCAATTCTATTAGCAAATTTTATAAGTAATGGAAATTTTACTATGATTGGAATTGCTGCTGTATGGGTTGTTGTTGGTCATAATTTTAATATATTTCTAAAATTCAAAGGTGGTAAAGGACTTGCAACTGCTTTTGGTGCAATGCTTTTCATCAATCCTTTAACAATAATTCTTTGGGGATTGATGTGGATAACCGGCTATAATGTTATCAAAAAGGATATTAATGTTGGAAATATTTCTGCAACAATTTTGGCACCTTTATTACTTTTTTCATCACCTACTGAATTGATAAAATTACTAAATATTATTCCAATTGATAGCATAATAAGTCTAAAAATTCTATTCATTGTAATTTGTGTTGTGGTATTACTTAAGCATAGAGATAATTTCAAAGATTTAGTCACAAAAAAATTGGATTAAAGATATGAAAAAACCGTTGATTGCATATTTTTCTCCTGAATTTGCCATTAATAATGATTTGCCGATTTATGCTGGTGGTCTTGGAGTATTGGCTGGCGATCATTTAAGAAGTAGTGATGAACTTGGCTTGAATTTGGTGGCTATTGGTTTATTTTATCGTTATGGCTATTTTATCCAAAAGATTTCAAAAAATGGCGTTCAAAGAGCAGAATACAATAAATTAAATCCATTAGCTCTTGGCTTGAAACAAGTGTTAAATGAAAATGGTCAACCATTAATATTATCAATACCTTTGCAGAATGACTTATTATATTTTCAAGCATTTAATTTGAAGATTGGAAGTATTGATTTGTTTTTATTGGATACTTTTATTGATGAAAATAATGAAATTTTTAAAAATATCACCGATAAACTGTATGGCGGAGATAGAGAGCATAGATTACAACAAGAAATATTACTTGGAATTGGCGGCATTAAATTACTGGAAAATCTAAACTTAATTCCTGAATTTATTCATATAAATGAAGGGCACGCAGCATTTGCTCTGCTTGAATGGCACAAAAATTTCGCTTTAAAAAATATTAAGTCATTTACTCAATCCATTGAATTGAATAAAGATAAGGCTCTTTTCACAACGCACACTCCGGTTAAGCATGGAAATGAAGTTTTTGCAAAAGACTTGATTGCCTCATATTTTGAAAATTATGTAAAAAATATTGATTTAGATCTGAATAACTTTTTAGAATTTGGCTCTGCTTCAGCCAATATTGAAAGTGAAACAAATCATACATTAATTGCAAAAAATAGTCTTGAAATTGATGAATTTTCTATGACTTTGCTTGCTTTTAAATTATGCTCTAATTATAATGCAGTAAGTAAATTACATGGAGAGACTTCAAGGGATTTATGGAAAGCAGTTTTCAACACTGAAAATTCTAATGAAGTACCAATAAAATCAATAACTAACGGAGTCGATATAAATTATTGGACTGCTGATACTATCAAACAATTACTTAATGATTTCGGAATAATTTCTCAATTACATAATATTAATTTCGATTTGATTCATAGCAAGTTTCTTTCTCTTGATGATAAAGCAATTCAAATCATCAGAAATGATTTAAAGAAAAAATTAATTGGATTAATTAGAAAAGTTTATAGAAATAATAAGCCAGAATTCATAAAAAGAGATAAATTTAAATCATTCGATGAAATTCTTAACGAAGATACTCTAACTATTGGTTTTTCAAGAAGATTTGCTCAATATAAAAGGGCTGATTTGCTTTTTAATGATGTTGCCAGATTGAAATCTTTACTTTATAATTTGAAATCTCCAGTTCAATTTGTTTTTAGCGGAAAATCCCATCCTTTGGATGTTGAAGGCAAGGATATGCTTAAAAAAGTGATAAAATTAATAAATGATAATCATTTAGAAAAAAAGATAGTATTTCTTGAAAATTATGATTTGGAGATTGCGAAATATATTGTTCAAGGTTGTGATGTATGGCTAAATAATCCAATTAAACCACTTGAGGCAAGTGGAACAAGCGGTATGAAGTCTGCATTGAATGGTGGTATAAATTTGAGTATCGAAGATGGCTGGTGGGCAGAAGCGTATAATGGAAAGAATGGATTTTTGATTGAAAATGGAAATTCTGATGAGGAAGTCTCAAATAATCTTTATAATATACTTGAAAATCAATTAATTCCATTGTATTATAACGATTCTAAAAAATGGAATAATATCATCAAGGAATCAATGTTTACAGCATTTTATAACTTTGGTTCATGTCGTATGATCGAAGATTATAATAATATTTTTTATAAAAGTTAGATTTTTTTCAAAAAATGATTTATTTTTTTTCATTTTAAATTAATAATACTATTTCTATCTTTATATTTTTCGTAATTTTGAGTTTGTTTATTTTCAAAAAATAAAATTTTTGAAAATAATATTATTTTGCAATAAAATTTATTGAATATTATATGAAAAAACGGGGCTAAAATGTCAAAATTCATTTTTAAACCTTATGAAGAAATGACTCCGGAAGATTATGCAACTATTGGTTTCAAATCCGGTTTGGAAGTACATCAGCAACTTCTAACTGAGAAGAAACTATTTTGCAATTGTCCTGCCGGGCATTATCAAGACAAGTACAATGCCGAAATTCTCAGGCACATGCGTCCAACTCTTTCAGAACTCGGCGAGTATGACGGAACGGCATTAATGGAATTCAAAACCAAAAAAGACATCATTTACAGAATTAATTATGATACTGTTTGCACTTATGAAATGGACGACACACCGCCATTCCAAATAAACGAACAAGCATTGGACATTGCTCTTGAAGTCGGTATGCTCTTCAATGGATATATTGTCGATGAACTACATATTGCAAGAAAGCAATATTTGGACGGCTCGATTCCAACCGGTTTCCAAAGAACAGCAATAACTGCTGTAGGCGGACATATTCCTTATAAAGATAGAACTATCAATTTAATTCAAATGTCAATCGAGGAAGATTCCTGTCGCGAGACAAGTGATATCGGTCACAAAAGAATTTATAAAACAGACCGATTAGGTATGCCCTTAATTGAAACGGTTACTTATCCTGAAATGAAAACACCGGATGAAGTTGCAGAAGTAAATAATATTTTGCGTGAACTTGTTAGAAGTACCGGAAAAGTTCGCACAGGTATTGGAGCAGGCAGACAAGACGTTAACGTAAGTGTTGAAGGTGGAACAAGAATAGAAATCAAAGGTGTTCCAAACATCAAACGCATTCCCCTACTTTGCTATAATGAAGCAATGAGACAATGGAATTTGTTGCGATTAAGAGAAGAATTGCACGCTCGTGGCATCAATGGTGAAACTTTTAATGCTAATTATACTGATGTTACCAAATTATTGAGAAAAACTGCTTATCAACCTATTCATAATGCAATTATTCAAGGAATGAAAGTAAATTGTGTGCTTCTTAAGGGTTGGAATGGTTTGATGAATTGGCAAACCCAAACTGATACTTATTTCTCAAAGGAAATTTCAGATAGAGTTCGCGTGATTGCATGCTTGACAACTCTTCCAAATATTATTCATTCAGATAGATGGAGCGAAACTATTGCTGCTGCTGATTGGAAAAATTTGAGAAAAGTTATGAATGCTACTAAAGATGATGCTTTGATTATCGTTTGGGGTGCCGATGACGATGCAGAAATGGGCGCAAAAGAAATAATTATTCGTGCAAAAGAAGCAACAATTGGTATTCCATCAGAAACTCGTCAAGCACATTGGGACGGAACTAACGGATTTGAAAGAATTTTGCCTGGTCCAGAAAGAATGTATCCAGATACTGATTTGCCTCCAAAACCAATTTCCGATGAAAGAAAAAATAGGATTCGCTCTCAAATGCCTGAAAGAATTTGGGATAGAACTAAACGATATTTGGAAATTGGAGTTCCATCAGATATCGTAAGAGATTTAAGAATATCTAAGTTAGCTAATTTATTTGATAAAGTTGTTAATGAATTAAATATTTCTCCAAAATTTGCTTCTGTTGCTTTGATACAATTCCCAAAAAGATTAAAAAAGATGAGATTATCAACTATAGCATTAACTGAAGAAGTATATTTTAATATTTTTAAGTTAATTACCGATAACAAGATTTCTCATGCTTCTGTTTTTCCAATTATGAAAAAAATTGCAGAAACAGGTATTTTTTCTGAAGAGTACATCATTAATTTGAAAAAAGAAGAAGAATTAATAAAAGTTATAGAAAGAACAAAACTAATTTTTAAAGATATGAAAATCAATAAAGCCGAAAAACGCGATGATTTGTTTATTTGTTTTTTGATGAATGAATTGCGTGGAACTGCTGATGGTAGTCTGATTGCTAAACTTGCTAAAGAAATTTTAAATGCGGAGGATAAATAATGAGTGAAATTATGAACGAAGCAGAAGCCTACAAAGGTTATCGTGGGATAACTCTTGAAGTTCTGAAAAAATTTAATGCCTTGGTTTGGTCTGAAATTGATGTTGAAACAATTGATGGATCCAAATATTCAGGGTTGATTCTTCCCCGCTCTGAAACTGCTGATGCCAATCATATTGTTATCAAGATGGCTACCGGCTACAATATTGGTGTTAGAGCCGAAAAAGTTGCTTCAATTGTTGTTAATGGAAGAAAGGTTGCTCATTATAAAATCCCTGAGAAAGCATTTCCCTATGATAAAGGAAAGCCGAGAGTGAAACTTTTTGGAACAGGTGGTACTATTGCATCGAGATTAGATTATAGGACAGGTGCAGTAATTCCGGCATTCTCTCCGGGAGAATTATATGGCTCTGTTCCCGAACTTGCTGATTATTGTAATTTGGAAACTGAAAAATTGTATGGTGTTTTCAGCGAAAATATGGGACCTGAGCAATATATCGGTACTGCTAAAGCAATTGCTAAAGAGATTGAGCAAGGTGTTGAAGGTATTGTAATTGGTCATGGAACTGATACAATGCACCATACAGCCGCAATTTTATCATTTATGATTCAGAACTCCCCCGTTCCAATAGTTATGGTGGGTTCGCAAAGATCTTCGGACAGACCTTCTTCTGATGCGGCTCTTAATCTTATACATAGCGTTAAAACTGCCGCAGAAAGTAATTTAGCTGAAATTATGGTTTGTATGTTTGGTCCTACTTCTGATATGTATGGATTACTACACAGAGGTACAAGAGTTCGTAAAATGCACTCCAGTTATCGTTCTACATTTAGAACTTTGGGTGATATTCCACTTGCAATGGTTGATAAAAACAAAATTACGCCGTTAAGACAAGACTATAAAAAACGCCGTACTGATAAAGAATTCAAAATTCTTCCATATTTCGAAGAAAAAGTTGGTATTGTTTATTATTATCCAAATATGCAGCCTGATATGATTAATTCTATGGTTGATAATGGTTATAGAGGTATTGTTATTGCTGGAACTGGTCTTGGACATGTTAATAAACCATTATATCCTGCCTTGAAATATGCTCAAGATAAAGGGGTTGCTGTTTATATGACAGTTCAAACACTTTGGGGATATGTTCAGATGTATGTATATGATACAGGTAGAGATATGATGGAGCTTGGTGTGGTGCCAACTGCAAATATGCTTCCTGAAGTTGCATATATGAAATTATGTTGGGCACTTGGCCAAACAGATAATTTGGAAGAAGTAAAAAGAATAATGCTTACTCCGGTAGCTGGTGAAATTACCGAAAGAGAGCCATCGAATGGATATTTGATTTATCAAGGTGGAATTCCGGAAGTTGAAGAATTTATATCTAAATTCAGAAAATAATATAATTATTTCAAAAACAGAATGAATTTTTGAGAATTTTTTCTGTTTTTGAAATTTTTTTTTTAATGCTTTGTAACTTTTTGAGTAGTTAGATTGTATTAACTTATGAGTATTTGACAAATTCACAAATTGTTAATAAAATTTGTTTGAAATTTTGCCAAAATACTTGTAACTTTGTTTTTTTGTAAATATGTTATTTTATAATTGTTAGTTTTTTGTTAAATTTCATACAAGGGTTAATATGAAAAAATTTGTTTACACTATTATGCTGTTGGCAATTGTGCCAGCGCTATTAGTAGCCCGCTTTGGTACTGCTCCTGATTTGTACCAAACTTCTCAACACATGAAGCTTTATCCAAAACAAATTGATGTAAAGGCGACAATGCCTTTTGAAGAAATCAATAAAATGGAAAAAGACGGCCTTCCATCTTTACTAACCACAACTGCTTATAGAGCAATTATCGAAAGAGTTGATGCTGGTTGGAACCATAACGGTGAAATATTTTCACCTTTCCAATACGAACCAATTTCAAATACACTTGGTATTGTTTTGTCAAGATACGGAAGAGGTCCAACTTATGATGTGGACTCACTTTTAAGAAGTTATGTTTGGTTCTATTTCTCAAATGACTATGGAACTACATGGTCAGGCATTGTTCTTGATTCAAGCGACAATGTTTATGTGAATCCATCTTTTGGTATGATTAATCCTGGAAACGAAACTAATCCATTAAATTTATGGATTGCTGTTCATGGTCCTAATTATACACCTGCTAAAGATTACAGAATGGAACACCACGCATGGATTATTTACAATGGTAAAGATAAAACTAAAGAAGTAATTCCAGAAGTTGGTCCTTCAAGCAATAACGATAATGGTGATTATTGGTTCTATTCAAGAATGATTACTGCAAAAGATTTGTTCTATGTGTTCTCAAGATTACAGCCAAAAACTGATGATTTCGGCAATGTGCTTTCACAGTTTGGTACTTACGGTTTTGGAAGAACTGATGTTTATTTGAATGATTATTATTCAGAAATTCCTTCAAAATGGAAATATGATAATTTCTATGTTCAACCGGGAAATCTTGGTAGCACTTTCAATGAAGATATGCAAATGGATTCGGACAAAGACGGTAACCTTTATGCTTGTTTCAACAATATCTTAGCAAATGCCGAAACTTCAAAATATATGGAAAGATTGCCTATGGTTGTGAAATCCACAAACAAAGGTGAAACTTGGTCTGATTATGACAAAGTTCCTTTTGCTACTATTAAAGCTTTCTTGGCTGAATGGGGTGGCGGTACTGAAGTGAAAAATTCAAGTTTCGTTACTATTCCTTATGTTAGAACTTATTCTCAAGCTGCTTTTGCAGTAACTGGCAATGATTCTTATAGCTATTTCTATCGCTTAAACGTTGTTAAAGCGGCAGACACTATTGAAATCATGTTAGTTGAAGCAATGAAAAAAGCTGGTCAACCTTGGAAAATCGTTCCAATTTCTTGGATCAACCAACCAATATATGGTATTAGAGATACTTTAGGAAATCCTCTTCAACCAGCAGATATTTTCGAATATACTCCAAAAGAAAACGAAATCGAAGTTGCTAAAACTGCAGACGGTCAAAATCTTATTGTGAAATGGTTAGATTTCGCAGTTGCAAACAATAATTACAAAAGATTGAACTTTGATGCACCAGCATACAGACCAACTGCTCTTGGTTATAACATTGGTACAAGATTGGATTCTATTGAAACTACTGATATTTTTGTTGCACATAGAGCAATGTCAGATGATAAATGGTCTGATCCAATCAACGTTACAAACGACAAATGGTTCAACAAAATTACTTATATGCCTCCAGTTGTAAAAGATTTGAGCAATATTCCAATTTTTGAATATATCGCTCGCAGTTTCAAATCTGCTGGATATATCGAGCCAAACAAAAATTTGGTTAGAGCAAATGCTCCTTATAACTATCCATATCAGTTACAAAATATCATTTTCGAAAGAAACGTAACTCAAAACATTATTTTTGGTGTTTTTGATATTAACAATCCTACTCCTATCACAAACCCAACTCTTATGCCTGACAAAGGCGATTATTCTTCAGTTGAAGAATTCATTAATCCTGAATTTTCAATCAATGGAATTAGCCCTAATCCAGCTGAAAACAATGTTGAATTTGCATTTACTTTGAAAGCTTATGCAAATGTTTCTATTGAAATTTATAATGCTATGGGTCAAAAAGTTAAATCTGTTTATAATGGCGTTTTAACTGAAGGCGTTTATGGTCAATCAACAAATGTATCTGATTTGGCAGTTGGCACTTATTATGTTGCTATCACTGTTAATGGCAAACGTACCGCTCAAGTATTGAATGTTGTTCGTTAATACTCAAGCATTCTTGTTTATAAAAAACGCTTCGATTTTCGGAGCGTTTTTTTTATTTAATAATCAGATTGGATCAATTGAAAATTAAACACAATAATTATAATTTCAACTTTAATAATTATTGATTATTTCTCCTAAATATGTTATTTTTGTTGTTGGGAAAAATATGGAAATAATTGGAAATTTGTTTAATATTTTATAAAAAATCATTTACAAATGGTAATTTTTTTAACTTATGAGAAAATAAGAATATGAGCACTAAAGCATTCGGCAATTTTGCCCCAGAAAAACCTTTGGAATTACTTCAAATCCAAAGACGAGAAGTTACTGACATTGATGTAGAAATTGAGATTTTGTATTGTGGAATCTGCCATTCAGACTTGCATACTGCAAGAAATGAGTGGATGGGTGCAAAATATCCAGTTGTCCCCGGCCATGAAATTGTTGGTAAAGTAACAAATGTCGGTTCAAAAGTTACAAAATTCAAAGTTGGAGATACAGCCGCAGTTGGCTGTATGGTTGACTCATGCCGCACCTGCGAACAATGCCAATGCGGAAACGAGCAGTATTGCGATGAAGGAGCTGTTTATACGTATAACTCTAATGACAAACATTTAAATACGCAAACTTATGGTGGCTATTCAGAGAAAATCGTTGTAGATGAAGCATTCACTTTGAAAGTGCCTGAAAATTTGGATTTAGCGGCGGCGGCTCCCCTACTTTGTGCCGGAATCACAACTTATTCACCTTTGAAGCATTGGAATGCAGGTCCTGGCAAGACTGTGGGTGTTGTTGGTATTGGCGGCTTAGGACACATGGCTATCAAAATTGCAAAAGCAATGGGTGCCAAAGTTGTGGTTTTCACCACATCTTTATCCAAAGTTGAAGATGCCAAAAGATTAGGCGCCGATGATGTGGTTCTTTCCACCGACTTGGATGAAATGCAAAAACACTTCAAAACAATTAATTTGATAATTGATGCAGTATCCGCACCTCACGACATAAATATGTTTTTAAAATTATTAAAAGTTGATGGCACTCTTGTATTAGTTGGCGCCCCAATGGAACCACTTCCGGTTGTTTCTTTCAGTTTGATTGGCGGACGAAAAAGTTTTGCCGGCTCATTGATTGGCGGTATCGCTGAAACTCAAGAAATGCTTGATTTCTGCGGAGAGCATAATATTGTATCGGATATTGAATTGATCAATATTCAATACATCAATGAAGCTTACGAAAGAATGCTAAAAGGTGATGTGAAATATCGTTTTGTAATTGATATGGCTACATTGAAAAACAATTAACAAATAAATAATAGTTGATTTATTTTTTAAATTAATGTCAATAACAAAAAATCAAAACCTTCCGAATATCAATATTCGGAAGGTTTTTTTAATGAATACGAAGTCTATATCATTATTAGTGAATTTTTATTCTTCAAATCTATGTCTATTGAAATAAATTCTTTAATATTTAATCAATAAAAATTTGTTTTACAACATTTATTTTATTAATTCTTTATGTTTAATATCTTTTTTGAAGAATTTTTCTGATTGCAAAAATATTAATGCAAACAATTCCCTATCTATAAAACATAAATATATACATTTTTACCTAACAATATTAAATGGTTTGTTTATGATAATTGTTGGGCTCTCGAAGCGAATTATAT
>JANJUO010000248.1 GCA_024710535.1 bacterium | reverse complement strand
GAACTACTGTTATACTATTTTTATAATTATTCCAAATTGTATATGAATTAGATAATAGTTCCATTAAATAAAATGTTATTTCATCAGGGCAATCAGAACTTACATAAAACAAAATAAAGGTTGTATCATTAAATGGCATAATTCTTTTCCCAACGTAATTTTTTTGTGAAATATCAATTTTACTTATAAAATCAAAATATTTATCTGAAAAAGCTCTTCTTTCTAATCTATCCAAAGAAAATAATTCTTTTGCAAATTTTTCGCCATCTGGTAAATTTAATAAATAATCTCTTACTAAATAATCAACGAAATAACTTGATTTATCAGCTTCCTTTTTTGAATGGTATGCTTTAGAATGAATATATTCATCCCAAGATCCTTCTATTGATAGAATTAATTGGTCACTTTTTACAGTCTCAAATTGTGAGAAACTTCTTGCACTGTTTAAGTAACTTGCAAGTAAATCAATTTCAGAGCCAAAAATAGAAATATTTTCACATTTTTGAATAAATTGTTCTTTATCGAAAAAATATCTTGAAAAATCAGTAATCGTGTCTAATTCAGTAATAATTTTCTCAAAAGATAATTTATCAAGAATATGTATAGTTTCTTTAAACTTATTTTCAGCAATCCATTTTCTGTGTTCCAGATCCTCATTCATTATAATAAGAATTCTAATAATTTTATTATATTTTGCTTTTTGAAAAAGCTCTTTTTCTCTATCAGGATGTTTAATAAAAATATCTCTATCTAATGTAAAAAGTTTCCTTTCGGCACCATTAAGTTGGCTAATTCCTGGTGTTATAGCTTTTGCTTCGAATCTTTCATAATTATCATAGGTTTTAATATCTTTTATCTGAAAAATTATGCAATAGTTTTTAAATAAAACAAGCAAATCACATATTTCTTTTTTATCACCATCTTCGTCTTTAGGATTTGGATAACACCAATATTTTATAAATGAATTATTTGACAAATCAGTTATATATTGTTCTGATAGATTGCCTTTTATTGTTTTTTCATCCACTTTATAAACCTCAAAATTATTACCATAAACTTTAAAATGCAGCTCATATCTTAAAGACGTCATTTTCTTTATAAACTGCTTTGTTTTTCCTCACTAAAAGATCGAAATCTGTAAGCATTAAATTTCCACTTTTGGGTGATAACAATTTAAAGTCAATCTTGAAGAATTTGACACGCATTTGGCACGATTTTCATATCCCAAAATAAAAACCCCGACACAGTCAGGGTTTCCAAGTTTGGTTTGTGGAGATGGCGGGAGTCGAACCCGCGTCCGAAGTGCTTCCTTCGAAGCTTCTACATACATAGTTGATCTATGAGTTTTCGTTGATAAAATAACCGCTCAACAGGTTTTTATCACTTAGAAAGATGCTTTCTTGAATTAATTACTCCTTCAATAACTAATACCAGCCCTGCTTTTTTCGACACCTTCGCAAAAACTGTAGGGCAAGCCCCTGCGAAAATGTAGCCGCTTTATGTTTTAGGCAGCTAATGCGTAGTTAGATTCTGCATCTATTATTTTACCAGTTGTATTATCGTGCTCCACCGGTAAACAGCACGGTATGCCACATTCGCAACCAGACACCCCGTCGAATCCATTTCATCCCCAATTTTCAAAGAACAGTTTATTAACGCTACTAATACGTTTTTATTTTAAATATCTTAAATGGTTCTATTGTTGTATCTATTTCAAATTTTGTATATAATAATTCCTTCAATTTATAGGTTTGCTCCACCATTTCCATCGATGTAAAATTATGTCCATTCAAAATTGGATGATTATCATTTGTTTGAATAATTATCACATCTGCAGTTTTGAATTCTTCGATAATTTCATTTTGCCATTTTTGAATATTAGCATTGCTAAAATAAAATGTTGATTGGGAGAATTTTGATATTTCATTATTTCGAATATTGTAATTAATTAAATTTGAACCTATTCCGAGAACAATGATTTTCTTACCTTTGTATTGTTTAAGATAATTATTGATATTTTTATAAACTCTTCGAAGAACAATATTATCGCCGCTTTTTGTATAAAAGGCATCATACTTTTCTTCATTGAAAATTTTAGTGTAAACCGTTGGCAAATAATTAATTAATCTGGATAATGGAGAGAATAAGATTGCAAAAACAATCATAACACTCACTATTATCAGTCTTAAAAACTTATCTATTTTTCCTATATCTCTATATGTTTCAATTAATTCAATAATTGCAAATGCAATAAAAAATGATAAAAATGGATAAATTCTTAGAAAGTGAAAAACAACCAATTTTCTTTCAATCACAACACTTAATAATAGAAAAATCAACATTAAAAAATTTAGAATAATCATTTTCTTTTGTGGGGAATCGAAATTTGCTTGTTTTTTTATAATTACTAAAAATGAAATTGGTAGTAGTGAGGTAAATAATAATGAATAATTATCTGCAAAAAATATCGAAACTCCTTTAATTAACGTTTTAATTGTGTTGATGCCCAAAGGTGGCTGTGAGCTATAATATTTGAGATAATTTATAACTTCAATATAATCCGCATACATATCATTATTTAAGAATAATTGAGTAAAACTTAGCCCAAGAATTGAGATTGAAATCAGAAAAATAATAAGATATTTTTTAATAAGTTGATTAATATTTTTTTCATTTGTAATTATATCAAATAAAATTAACGGAATTGCAACAATGCCAAAACTAAATTTTATTGAAACAATTATTCCAAAAAGAATTCCAAGAATTATTGAATTAATATTAGAATTTTGTTTCATATGAAAATGCAATATCAATAAAATCAATAAGTTGAACCAACTTTCGCCATGAAAACTATTTGTATAACCAAGAACTGAATAACTTAGTGAATAAATCAAAACTGAAATCCCAGCAAATTGTTTGCTTTGAAATTTATCAATAATTATTCTATACAAAATGAAAACAACAAAAAATTGCATCAAGTATTCGAATAATTTAGCAATTATTTCATTCCCATTTGCAAAAAATTCAATAATTACATACAAATAATAAAATGCAGGTGGTTTCAAATCGAGAAAATCTGAATAGAGTTGTTTACCTTCTAAAATCGTTCTTGCACCTTGCAAATATATTGATAAATCACCCGAAATTGGTTGAAACAAAATCAATAATAATGGCATTGAGCAAAGGAATACCATTAAAAATGATTTCAGATTCAATTGCGATTTGTTATTTGTTGTATTCATTTCTAATCAAAATAGTTTCAGACTTTGTCAAAGTTTTGTTTCTTCTTTTCATTACTTTTTCAGCTGTATCTAAAGCTTCCTCAAATTTGTATTTTTTGTGGCTAACGCCTCCCCATTCAAATGATGGAATTGTTGTGCTTAAAAAGCCAGATTCAAACAAAACTCCACAAATTCCAGCAACTGTTCCAGTATTGAATTGAGTATTGATTGCAGTTTTTGTATGGTCACCACACATTAATCCAAGAAAAATTCTACCCGACTTCACAGTTTTGTGTGGTAATCGCATTTTTATTTCTGAATAAGTATTTTTCAAATCAGAATTATTCGTATCGGCACCCAAATTTACCCATTCACAAATATATGAATGTCCCAAAAAGCCCTCATGCTGTTTATTTGAAAAAGAGTGTATAATTGTATTTTCTACTTCCCCACCAATTTTACAAAACTCACCTATTGAAGTATTAGGATAAATTTTGGCTCCAATTTTAATTGTTGAGTTTTTTCCAATGTAACATGGTCCAATTATTGTTGATTGAGACATTATTGTAACATCATTATCAATAATTACCGAGCCACCACTTGCATCAATCACGCAATTTGGCATAATTTCAACATTTTTTCCAATAAAAATATTACTTTTACTTAATTGATAAACACCAGCAAAATCTGTATCATTTTTTTCAAAATCAACTGAATCTTCATTTATGAATTGTCCAACATTATCCAAACAATCCCATAAATAATTGATTTTTAATAATTTTTCCAACTCAATTATTTTGAAATTTTCTGGATTTTCAAGATAATTTTCTTCAATTTTCTTCTTAGAATTTTCATGAATATAATAAATGATCTTTTCAGAATTAAAAGTAAATAGCAAATCAGTATTTTGATTTGAATTTAAATGATTATTTAGAAAGTTAATTAAATCGTTTGAAAGCAAAATTGATGAATCGATTATCAATAGACTATCATTAGAAATTTCAATAGTTTCAATTCCATATCTTTCAAGAAATGAATTTGTATGTAATGGTCTTCCCTTGTAACTTATTGATGCGTTTGGAAAATATTTTGCAACTCTTTCATATTGCTTCAGTGCACAGGTTCTTAATTCCCAGCCACAATGTAAAATATTAAAAGGATAGAGGTCATCTATCCTTTCATTTTCAAAAATTTGAATTTGATTGATTTCTGTCATTACTTGATATTCAAAAGTTCTACTTCAAAAATAAGTGTTGAATTTGCAGGAATTGATCCATTTGCTCTTGCACCATAAGCCAAATCTGCAGGAATAACTAATTTGCGTTTTCCACCGATTTTCATTGTCATAATTCCTTCATCCCAACCTTTGATTACTCTGCCAACGCCGATTTGAGTTTCAAATGGCTGTCCACGCTTCACTGAACTATCGAAAACTGTTCCGTCTTCCAAAGTTACATGATAATGTACAACAACAGTTTGCC
>JANJUO010000639.1 GCA_024710535.1 bacterium | reverse complement strand
GATTAATTTTCACAAACACCATTAGCCAAAATAATACAATTACAAAAATTTCAGATAAATTAGATAGAACTACAAATTTTTCTTACGATAAAGCCGGTAATTTAACTGAGTTATTGCTTTCAAATGGATTAAGTTATTCTTTTACATACAATTGGCAAAGCAATCTTTCTTCCTATAATTTCAACAAGAATCTAAATTATAAATTTATTTATGATAAATTTGGAAATATTTTATCAATTGCCTATCCCAATAATGCAATTTATAGATATTTGTATAATTCAAACAATTCCATCAGTAGTATTCAAAATACTGAAGCAGAAATAAAAGTGCTTTATGATAGAATCAACAGACCTACAAATTTGATTGACCCATTCAACAAAATTATGATTTTTCAATATGATAATAACTCGTCAATAAATAAAATAATTATGCCTAATTTTGCGAGTTATGATTTTAATTTCAATGGCTTAGGTAATTTAGTTAACATCAGAATGCCTGCAGGAAATGCTATCAGTTATTTCTATGATAATAACACAAATATTATTCGATTTTTCAATGATGAGAAGTTTGTATCCAATATTAATTACGATAAATTAAATAGAATTAGCAAAATATCTACTCCAACTCTGGATACTGCAGAATTTAAATATAATTTAAATGGCAAAATAACATATTTTAGAGACTTTGCGAATAACCAAACAAATTATGAATATGACAAGCATAATAACTTAATAAATATTAATAATGGAACAGCGAAACTTATTGATTATAATGCAATTAACCTGCCAGTAAAAATCAAATATTCTAATTTTCCGGAATTAAATATTGAATATTTGAACACAGACAGAATCAAATCGATTTCTTTTGCTGATTTGAAGTTTGAATTACTTTATAATAACGAGTTAAATCTATCCAAAGTTATTTTGAATAATCAAGAAATTGCAAAATTTAATTATAATTCAATAATGCAAATCATTGATATTACAAATAAATATGGCAATCTATTGAGATTTGGATATGATTTATATGGCAATATTACATCTTTCGTAAATGAAGATGCTAAGTCATTGTATTATCAATATAATTTAATTGGCAAACCTGAAATATTATTCGACTATAAAGAACGCCCAATACGTTATTCTTATAATGAAAACGGGCTAATAAGTTCATTGATAAATCGTGAGCAAATACTGACTGAACTATTTTATAACAAAAACGATTTATTATCAGTGATAAAATTCAATCGAACTGACTCTATCAAATTTTCATACAACGAAAGTAACTATATCAAGTCAATCACTTATCCTAATGATAATTCTATAACTTACAACTATGACATTAACAATAGAATTGCTTCGATTATTAATAATAAATACGAAATTACAAGATTTTCCTATCTGGCAAATTCTCGCAATTTCACTTTGGTTTCACCAAATAACGATACGAGTAATTATCATTTCGACAATTTTGGAAGATTAACTAATATCATTAAAAATCATATATTTAATCAGAAATTTTATTATAATAATTTCGGTTTGCTTCTTGACGAAAGTAACAATTCATATTTGCTAATGAGAAGAATTTTTGATTCAAATTTTCGATTAATACAACAGTTTGGATTAGATAATTATAGCTTTGATTATAATGATTTTTCTGAATTAAAGTCTTATCATAAGAATAATGTTAAATATAATATTTATCAACAAATTAATTCATTTAGGATTGATTCGCAAAATGATACACTTCTTTACAATTTCACAAAATCCGGCAATTTGATTTTCAAATCTAAGAATCAGAATTCTTACGATTTTACTTATGAAGATGACTTTGGGTTAAAAACAATAAATTCACCATTAAATACAGCTTATCAACTCAATTTTGATAACGAAGGACGAATTTCTGCATTTATAACTCCAAATAAACAAAACTACAACTTTAATTATGACGGTAGAAATAATATTCGTAGAATATCCTTACCAAATGGCTCTCTATTAAATTTTTCTTTTGACAGAAATTCAAATTTATTGCTTTTTGAAGATGAAAATCAAATGAATTTCAATTATACATTCGACTTGAATTATAAATTATTGTCTGTTTTCAATAATCCTGAACAAAAACGAAATTTCAAATACGACAATCAATGGAATACAAGCAATATTATTGATAATAATAATTTGATTTCAAGAATTGAGAGTTTTCATGATTATAACAATAATACCAATGACTTATCGATATTTTTCAGTAATTTTTCAAAACGAAATGCAATACTAAATTATAACGAAGAAGGAAAATTAAGCACTATTAAATTCAATGATATAGACAGTATTCGTTACCTTTATGATTCAAATTCTAAACCAACTATGATAATTGGATATAAGCAAGACACAACAAAAATTAAATATGATTTAAATAATCGAACAAAAACGATTTCATTTCCAAACGGATTTTTGGAAATTTATAATTTTAATTCAGAAAACTTGATCTATGAATACAAGGTCAGCGATAAAATTGGCTCAATTTTATTAAAGATTAATTATGCTTATGATTCTAATGAAAATTTGAATAAAATTGTTATTAATAACGACTCTATCATTACGATCAATTATGATAAATTGCAAAGAGTTAGCAAAATCACTTATGAAAACGATACAATTTCATACATTTATGATTCAAATGGAAATCCGATTAGAAAGGTTATTGACAATCAAGTTGCAGATTATGTTTATAATAATGATGAAATGCTTCAAAGTGTTGCTGATATTGAATTTACCTGGGATAATAAGGGTAATGCAACTTCCCGCTCGGACTCAAAATCTCTTATTCAATATTACTATGATGAAGAAAATCGCCTTATTAAAGGTGTGATTAATGATACTACGCAAATAAATTTCTATTATTCCGGCAGGAATAATCTCATAAAAATTTCTACTTCAACTGATGAATATTTTTTGCCTTTTGATGTTTCAGATAATTCTAAGTTCAATAATTTATTGGAGTTTGATAAAAATCTTAATTTATCAAAAAGGTATATTTATTCTTCAAATGAAGACTTTTCCAAACTTCATTCTTTCTATGATATTGCCAACAATTCAATAAATTATATTCATTCCGACCCATTTTCAATGATCATTTTTAAATCTGATAATCAAGAAAAGAGCGAGAAATTGTTTGAATCTGATATTTTCGGAATGCCATCTACCCAATCCAAAAATATTAGATATGGATTTGATGGGATGCTTTATATTTATGAGTTAAATTTGTATTTTAAAAATGGAAGATTTTATGATCCTGAAACCGGTATCTACTTGCAAAAAGATAACAATTTATTTGAAATCTCTTCGAACAAATATCGTTTCAAGGACAATAATCCATTGATAAATAATAAATTAAATAATTCATTTAATAAATTTTATTTGGAAGCAAGTCTTACTCAGAACAATATTAATCCTTATGAAAATAAATATTTGACATTAAAATCTAAGACAATTGTTAAGAATTTACTTGATACTCTGCTTGCTCGCCAGTTTAATTCTTTTAAAAATTTTAATCTTGAATTTAATTATAATGCTTTTGATTTGGCAACAGAATTAAATTCAATAAATAATCCAAACGAACTGATCACTTTATTGCAAGATTATGATTTGAATGAATTTAAGAAGTTTGATAGATTAGAATTTTATCCAAAATTACCTGAGAATTTACTAATTGATGAATTGAAAGATAAATTTAATTCAAATATTATTGATAATTTTCTGACTCCAAAAATTTCAAATACTAATAAAATTCAGAAGATAATTGATTTAGTTGAGTTGACTGATTTGCCAAAAGATAGAATTTATGTGAATTATTTAAAAAAAATCAAAGATTTATTAAGTTTTTCCGAGTATAAATTTAATAATATGTATGAAATTCAAATTCCGGAAATTGATTTGGAACTGCTAAATCAAACACTTATGAGCGGAAATAATTTTCAAGAAGTTTACAAAAAGAACTTCAAAAATAGAAACAATAATCTCGATAACCCATTTGATAATATAAAGTTGCTTAATTTATTTGGTATAAACAATCAACTTGAAAATTCTGATAAAGCCCTCATAAATATAATGAAACCATTTGTTCAGTCTTATTCTCCAAAAATTAGTTTTTTCAACAATATAATCACGGATGAAAATCTTGATTTGATACAATCTACTAATGGTGATAATTTCAATAGAATTATTGATTTCATCAGTAAATCGTTGGATTTGAATGCCATTAGTTCAAATATACTTTATAAAGAGCAAAAAATCGAACTTCCCTATTCTTTTGATTTTATTAATAATTTGAACAATATTCCAATTAAAAATAATTTTTATAATTTAAATTTTGGTCCAAAAATTCCTTCTTTGAAGCCATAAAACTTGAGTAA
>JANJUO010000635.1 GCA_024710535.1 bacterium | reverse complement strand
CCATTATGAAGCTCGGCAAATTCCTTACATAAAATCAACCCCAAACCGGTTCCAGACTCTCCAATTGTGCCTGGATTCGAAGTATTTGTTTCAATTTTGAATAATGATAAAAGTGTAGAATCATCCATACCGATACCGGTGTCTGAAATAGATATTTTGCTGTAATTAACAGAATTCAAAACAATTTTTTCAGCAGAAATCGTGATTGTATCACCTTTATTTGAGTATTTAATTGCATTGCTTACCAAATTTCTTATAATTGTATTTATTACATTGGTATCACCAAATACATTAAAATCTTTTGTAACATTGCTCGTAAGTTTAATTCCTTTGTTTGATGCAGAAGCGGACATTACTCCAAAAATTGTATCAACCAAATATGTTAATTGAAAACTAATTTTGTTTAATTGAATTGCTTTTCTTTGAGCTCTCGACCAAGTTAGTAAATTTTCAAGTAAAGAACTAAGTTGTGTGGAATTCTTACTCAACTCATCGAGTAGTTCTTTTAGATGCTCAGTATCAAGATTATCTAATTCATGTTTGATATATTCCGAAGCCATTCCAAACGCATTCACGGGATTTCTTAAGTCGTGAGCAATGATAGAGAAAAATTTATCTTTGGTTGCGTTTAGATTAACTAAATCTTTGTTCTGAATAGTGATTAATTCATTTTTATCTTTTAATTCAATAGCACTTTCTTTTAGTTTTCTATTTTTTGCAAGTATCAAAAATATAAATATTGACCCCAAAACAACAATGAAAATAAATCCTAAAATTGCAAAGATATAATCTTTCTTTTGCTCAGTAAACTTGATTTCCTGTAGCTCCAATTCGCGTTTAGTCTTTATATCATTGATTTCTTGAATCTTTTTTTCGCTACTTATAGTATCTCTGTAATTATAAGCAATTTCGAGGTATTCAAGAGCTTTTTGATAATTTTCAACAGCAGTATATACCATAGATAGAATTTTTGCTGAACGAGCAATCCCACTTTTGAATGTATTTTTCATCGAAATATCAAAAGATTTGAGTCCGTATTCCTCAGCTTTTGCAAAATTCCCAATATTATGATAATGAAGAGAAATATTCGCATAAATTGTGATTAATTCAATCTTTGAGTTAACTTCTTCAGCCAAATCTTTTGCCAAAAGATAATAATACTCAAGAGAGTCATTGTCTTTTTGCATTATTCCAATCAAGGTGTAATTATTGGATTGTAAATCTTTGTTTTGATCTAATTTAATTAAACTCTGCGATTTTCTGGCATAATCAAGTGCAATATTTCTCTCGCCACTTTCAAAGTATGCTGCAGACAACCTATTATAAGTTCTTGCTAAATTTATCGAGTCGTTCAAATCAAAGAATATTTTTTCAGAATCTTTCAAATATCTGATTGCTACTTCAGAATTATTAACAGCACGATAATACTCCCCCAAATCTCTTTTGATTAAACCAATATCTTTATTGCTTCCAACTTTTTTAATTTGTGATGATGCAAATTGGAAAGATTTAAGAGCATTTGGAAATTCTCCTGTAAATTGTTGGTGCTTTCCATAAAAACGGTAACAATGTGCAATTCCAAGTTTGAAACCAATATTATTACATTTTTCTTCAATATTTTTTATTGCATTGTAGGTCGAATCTGAATTTGCTGATAAGCGGGTAAACAAAAAATCAATTTCGGAGATTATTTCTTTTTCTGTTGCACTAAAATTTGTGTTTGCATTTAGACAATTTATACTAAAAAGAACTATTATTAGCGAGATTATGACTTTCATACAAATAAAAATTTAGGTAAACTTAAAAATGCAATTTATTGAAATTTGTTTTAATAATCAAAAAAATAATATTATAAACATAAATTTTTTATAGTTAACAATAGCAATGGCAAATACAATTGTATTTCTTTTGTTTTATCAATAATTCACAAAAAAAACAGATACTATTGTTTCATCAGATACTAAAAAAAAGATAACAATTGGTCATCAAATTTTGGCAAAAATCAATTATATGAGATTTTCTTTCATTTATTTTTCCGCAACATTTTAGCATCCAATTCCTTCTAATGAAATTATTAATTACAAATGATAATTTTGGAATTTATGTTTGAATTATTATGGATAATGCGGAGGATATATAAACCATTGCTTAAATTATTTATTTGGGTAAATTTGCTATTGAAATACTTTTTTTCTTCAATTATTCGTCCAAAATAATCGACTAATTGATATTCGAATTCGTGATTTGAATTATTTGTGATTTGTATTGAATTTGCAAAACAATTGATTTTGAATTCTGAATTTTTATTTGCATCGATTACATTTAATGAGATTGGTTCTGTATTTAGGGCAACAATTGCATCCAAATCGAATCCGCTAAGAATGAACGCAGGTTGGAAATAAATGCTTTCTTCTGGCAATTTTTCGATTATTCGGGCAATATCGGTAATTTTTATATGAGTTATGTAGTCAAGACCTAATGCTGACAAATCAAAACTATCGCCACCGCTTAAATTTGGATTATAAGGATCTTCCGAACCATAAACAGGAGTTTTCCCGGCTAATCCTTCTAATGTTTGTTCGTTGTATGGAAATTCGACAAAATTTATTCCATCTTTGCTTACTGAAACTTTTGCCGGCTCGGCAAATAATTTTTGAGTGACGGGATTGAAAAAGCAATTCTCGAAAATTGTAAAATCGGCTCCTTCGCCATTTACAATCTTAAAATTCTTTATCCCAACAATGATTTCTCCATCAAATCCAAGCGACAACAATTGCTCGGGTGCCGCTTCGGGAACACTGTATGAGGCATTTCTTGATGGCAAACCAAAGATATTGTTTGGGAAGTATTCACTTGATTGCCCAAAATCCTGACCGCTTCCTGCTTTGAATGAATAAACAGTGTCGATGGTTCTTCCAAAAAGCAAAATTGATGGAATTGCAATCAAAATTATCAAAAATGTTATTTTATTTATTTTCATATTCTTTAATTATAAATTTAGATTAATTGAAAATCTGAAAGATCTTCCGGGCATTGGATAGTTTATTATAACAGAATATTGCTCATCGAGTATATTCAAAACATCTGCCCGTAAGTTAATTTTCGTTTCTGCGAATTTTAATTTTATTGTTAAGTTTGAATTCAATATTAAGTAATCAGGCAAAACCGACCATAAATCATTTGCCGGCAAAGCATATCGAAAACTTGAATAAAGCACAGAAGAGCCAATTGAAAATTCGGAAAAATTGATAAAAAGCGAACTATTTATCAATTCTTTTGGCGAATATATGATTTCTTTGTTGAATGTGTAGGAATCTGGACTCTTGTCGATTGCTTCCTGAAGTGTATAATTGAATGAGAAATCAATCAAATTATTTTCAGTATGAAGATTCAACCCTAACTCAATGCCTTGAGTAATCACTTTTTGAACATTTTGAGCAGACCAAGCACCCGGCATAGCAACCGCAATAATTTGATCAGTCGTATTTAAGAAAAATGCATTGATCTCGGTATTTATCAAATTGAAAAAAATCTTCTTCAAACCAAAATTGATATTTACAGATTTTTCAGGTCTAAGATTTTCATTGCCATAATTCAAATAATACATTTCATTGAAATTTGGCGGACGAAAATTATTCGAAACTTGGATACTTGCATTGGTCTTGAGAAATTTTAATTCGAAAATCGAGGCAAGCATAGACGAAAAGGCTGGACTAAGTTCGCTTATAAAATCAGTTCTGAAAGAAATCAATCCACTTGCATCAATCATTTTCGACTTTATATAAATTTTTTCATATTTTGAAGATAGTGCAATTCCGTATCTCTCAGCATAGCCGTTCATTTTCTGATTAAGCATATCGCCTTTTAGATTACTGAAATATGCATCAAGATTCAAATCAAGATAATTTGCAGTATCCTGAACCACGATTTTTGATTGAAGTTGAACTTCTCGATTTAGAAATGTATTTCTTTTCAAAAGTTCAATATTTCTAAATGTTTGCGGATCTTCATACATTGAATAATTCAATTTTCCCATAAGTGAAATCTTGAATTCGGCAAAACTTGTCAGTTTCCTGTTGAAATTATTAAACCACCAAATCTCTTTATCGCTCAAGGATGCGCTATCATTCTGAATTTTTCCTTGAATAACTGCTCCGGGCAAGCCTTTGCTACCTGAACGAAGAAAAAGCATACCGAAATAATCCCATTTCCCAAGTTTTGAATCAATAGAATTGGCAAGCGAAATGTTTTGATAATGTCCATTTGTTCGGCTAAATGTTTGCTCTTTTCCAAATTGAACAGATTTAAAGGGATAATTTCCTTCTGAATTTGTAAATTCAATATTACTTAAAAATTTGGTATCATTAAATTCAAAACCTGATTTTAATCGCAGTTGATATTCATCAAATGAACCATAATTAAACATAATTTCTGATGATTTTGATTGATTTCCTGCAATAAAATTGATTGCTCCGCCAATCGAACCACCTCCAAAAACAGCAGAATTTCCTCCTCGAACCACTTCAATAGCAGAAAAAAGCGAAATTGGAATATTCGATAAATCCGATATGCTATTTTGAGTGGAAGATAATTTCATACCATTAATCATCACCACATTTTGAGCAGATGAAGTATTCCTCATAGAAATTGTTTTCATTCCAGCCAAGCCACCATAATCTTTGATATAAACTCCGGGAGCAAATTGGATTGCTTCGTTTACCTGAATTGCATTGAATTTCACAATGTCCTTGTATTCGATAATCGAATTTGGATTATATTTCAAAGAAATATCAGAACTTATTTTTGAAGAACTTACTTCCAGAAGCAATGTTCTGAATCTTGTAGTATCTTGTTGAATTGAAAACGCAAGATTTGAATTTATTAAAAAATATGATATGAAAAAATACACAAAAAAAGTTTTTCTATTTTTGTTTTGTCGGTTGTTATAAGCAACAGCCCGATTTGTCAGTTGCAACAAATGACAGAACACACCAAAAAAAATTATTTTATATTTGTTATGTCGGTTGTTACAACCGACAAGACGATTTGTCAGTTGTAACAACTGACTGAACTTGTCAGAATTTATATTTTTTTGAGCAATTTTCATTTGGGAAATACTTTTTTTTAAAAATCTGCCGGCTTTTGATTTTTTGGCTGTTGAATCTATTATCACCGGCAGATATTTTGTTATTATCTAACAATATGTAATTTTGTTGTGTAAGTTTTGCTATTCATTTGAATTTCAACGATATATATTCCATTTGCTAAATTAGAAACAAGAATTTCAAAATTATTCATAGTTGAATTTAATGAATATTGAGCAACATTTTCGCCATTTATTGAATTGATTTTAAGTGAAATTTCAGAATAATTTTCATTTTGGAAATCAATTGAAATATTGGCAAATTCTGATGCAGGATTTGGGAAAATTTTGATCTCATTAATATTTTCATCATTTATAACTTCAACTGACGAAAGCCATTTTCCCCAAATTGAAACAATATTTGAATTGCTACCATCAAGTTCTTGAATATTTGCGGTACAGATAACGGGAATTACTTTATTTTCGAACAAATCCAAAGAAGAAATATTGCCTTTAGATTTTAACATCGCGGCGTTTATTGAATTATCAAACAAGTCGATTGAGTGCATCTTTCCATTGGTTAAAGTAGCAACTGCGGCTTCATCAATCATGTATAGTCCAGTAATTCCATCATCTCCAACACAAACATCAATCAAATTATCAACTTTGAAAATATCTGTTTTTGTGTTGATTCTGCTGACTTTTTTATCGTGGGCAATCAATAAAACATTGTTATCAAAATGAATAGAATTGGCTTTATCGACTGCGATTGATTTTGCAATTTTACTTTCGGTATCATAAAACTTAACAAAATTTACTTCATAAGTTTCATCATTTTTCATATTTAGAATTGCAAAAGCTGGTTGCTCATCC
>JANJUO010000557.1 GCA_024710535.1 bacterium | reverse complement strand
GAATGGATCCGAGCTGAAGAGCAACAACCTCAGCAGCACGCAGGCCTGTTTCATACGCCAGGCGCATCATCACGTGGTCGCGGTACCCCACCATGGTGTCGATGGCAGGAACAGCAAGGAGATGGCCGATCTGCTCCTCCGTGAGGTATCTAGGAAGCCGGGACGGTGCTCGCCTGGACGTCGGCAGCAGCAAGGATATGTCCGATTCAGTGAAGCCCCAGGCGTGGGCGAATCGATAAAAAGACCGCAGCGCTGTCAACTCGCCATTGAATGTCGACACCGAAACGCTGCTGCGCCTGGCGCGAACCCAGGCATCAACTTGAGCGCGATCAGGCGCGAGGATTTCCACCACAAATCCAGCCCAGCGGGACAGTGTACGAATATACAGATCGACGGTTGCAACACTTCGATTTCCTGCGCGCATGAAGGCCCGGAATCGCTCAACAGCGTCGATTTGTCTATAAAATGGTTTTAGTACGTTGTTAGTTGCGTGCACAAGATTAAATGTAGCCCTAACTATCTGTTATTACACTGCGTTTATGTGGCAAGGCTGATATTTAACATAA
Source organism: bacterium (assembly GCA_024710535.1). Taxonomy (GTDB): domain Bacteria; phylum Bacteroidota; class Ignavibacteria; order Kapaibacteriales; family UBA2268; genus JANJUO01. Next base: position 2,026 of record JANJUO010000557.1, on the reverse strand, counting down.
TATACAGTTGTTTAGCCACAAAAACGCCTCTCTTGAGAGGGTGGTTTTGTGTTTTTTTACGATAACAACAATTACTGCGTGAGCGCCAGATGAGTAGGCGCCGCCCTTCAATTCCGCAGCATGCGCTTTCAGACCGCCGTCTATCGGCGCGCGACATTCGCGTTCTTGCGGCGCTCTCTCTTTTTGAGGCCAGGCGAGGGGCTGTTTTGTTGCCTGATCGTAGTCTACTGGCAGAAATCACCGGCACGCACGAAACAAATATTTCACACTCGCTGACCAAGTTGGTCGCCTCTGGGTATCTTGCGCAAAGCACGAATGGCCGAGTTCGCTCCTACGTAATTAACTGGGAGGAAGACCCCTGCAAAGCGCAGCATACAGTGTCAGATTCAACACTCTCACAGTGTCAGATTCAACACCGAACGCCGGTCTTGGTGTTGGATCTGACACCCTGTATCCGGCCGAGAGTGTCAGATCCAACACTCTCCAAGATTCGCCCACTCTAGATCCGCGCGCGCACACGCGTAGAGATATTTTTTTAATAAATAATAAAAACCAGATCAGATCAGATCTGACGCGCGCATGTGATTCGTTTGGCGTCTCGTCGATTATCGATTTGCTGCAGGAGGCTGGCATGCCTCAGCAGTACGTTACCAGTCAGTCAGACAAGGCCAGGCAAGGGCGAGAATTGATCGCAGGCTGGCTTACGACGTACAGCGAGGAGCAGATCCGGCAGGCAATTGCCAAGGCCAGGGCTGCGAAGAGTGACGGTATTGTCGGACCGTTGTACGTAGACAAGGTCCTGAAGGAGGCGGTGAAGAAGCGTGCAGCAGGTGATGGATTTGGCGAGAGCACGAATTATGCAGCGGGGTGGTAATATGCGATCGATGTGCTGCGTTGTCTCTGGGCACGGCGAGTTCCGCGGGGTGTTCATCAACCGTCCGCAGGGTGAGGTTGTTCCTTTGTGCCCAAAGTGCCTGGTTGATATCAACCGACGGGAGGCTGGCGAACGTGCAGCCCATATGGAACTGGATCGCAAGGCGGCTGAGCGTAAGGCGTGGCTGGGTAAATTTGGGCATGCCGGGATACCTCAACGATTTCTTCGCAAAGGATTTGATACGTACGTTGCCGGCAGCGAAGAGCAGCGCGCAGCGCTTGATGTGATGCGCCAGTTCGCTGAGCAGATTTCTGACAACATCGGCGCGGGCCGAGGTTTGCTTGTGGTTGGCAGCACCGGGACTGGCAAGACGCACTTGGTGGTTTCGATCCTGAAGGCCGCTGTTCGCGCGGGGCACTCGGCGCTGTTTACGTCTGTGCTCGAGGCGGTGCAGGTGGTGAAGGAAACTTACCGCAAAGACTCGGATATGTCGGAGCGTGAGGCGGTGAAGATGTTTTCTGAGCCTGACATTCTCGCCCTGGATGAGGTTGGTGTTCAGTTTGGCTCTGAGTTTGAGATGGTGATCATGACGCAGATTATCGATCAGCGTTACAGGGTCGGTAAGTCAACCCTGCTGATCAGCAACCTGCCGATCGTCGGAAAAAGCGGAGAGAAGGACCTGACAACAATCCTGGGTAAGCGAGTGATGAGCCGGATTCGAGAGGACAACGACCTGGTCGTTATGCAGTGGGGAGATCATCGTGAGGCCGCTTGAACCATCGTTGTCCATAGGCTTGGGCTGGAAACCTTGTTGTGTACGTTTATACAGCACCAAGGCCAATGCCGACGGCCGCCGCTCCGTGCTTGGCCTTGCGCCACGACCCGCTGCGCGCTCGGCTGTGGTTCATAAGGAAACGCTAATTTTGACGGAGCGGGAACGGCTTGGGCTGGTGGTCGGGTTGGCTGGCTGCTTGGGGGCTGCGGCGGTGGTGCTTGGGTCGGTGCGCAACAGGGCCCCCACCCCCCCATCAAAGCTCGGCGCCGAGACCTCCCCGGCCCTACCTGGTTGTCCCGAAAAAATGGGGAGCCCTGCCAAGGGCGACTCGGTGGGGGTGCGGGGGAGGGTTGCGCCGTGACCACCCACTGCCAAAC
>JANJUO010000533.1 GCA_024710535.1 bacterium | reverse complement strand
ATAATTAAATAAATATTAATAATATTAATAAATTAATTTATCTTTTTGAACTTTGCCTCTATATACCCAATAAACACTTGATGTATAAGCAATTACAAACGGCATCCCAAACAATGCCATAATAAACATTATATTCAAAGTTTGCTGTGATGATGCATGTTTGTAAATCGTTAAGCTATATTCATTCAAGATAGTTGATGGAACCAAATTAGGAAATAAGCCAATAGCAAATAATGCCATCAATAAAGCTACACTTGCTGATGATGATAGAAATGCTCTAAATTCATTACGGAGATGCATTTCTCTTGGAATATTAGCAACTGCAAGCATATTCAAAATTGCAACAAGAAAAAAAACCGGATGCTCCTTGAATGGCTCAATCATTCTTGGAATATAAATCAAGGTTGCCATAGTTGTTGTAACATAAGTAATTACAAAGAAAATAATCGTATTATTTACCCAACTTCTTATTGTATTTTGTAGATTGCCATCAGTTTTCATAACTGCATAAATCGATCCATGCATCATAAATAAGGCAACTGTTGTAATCCCAACCAAAATTGAATATGGATTTAATAATTCAAAAAAAGAAATATGAATTTCCTTATCAGGACCTACCGGTAAACCATTAATTATATTTCCTATTGCTATTCCAAATATTAATGCAATCAAAATACTCGAAACACTAAAAGCATAATCCCAAGATTTTCGCCATAAAGTACTCTCTTCTTTGCTTCGAAATTCAATTGCAACTGCCCTGAAAATAATCATAAACAAGACTAACATAATTGCAATATACATCCCTGAAAGAGTGCTTGCATAGACATCCGGAAATGCAGCAAATAATGCTCCTCCACCAGTTACAAGCCATACTTCATTGCCATCCCAAACTGGACCAATTGAATTCAGCATAATTCTTCTATCAAAATCTTCTTTGACAAATAAGTGAATTGCACCAACACCTAAATCAAATCCATCTAATATAGCGTAACCTGTTAGCAATACACCAACAAGAACAAACCAAGTTAAATTTAAATCTAATCCAAACATAAATTACTCCATTAGTTAGATGTTTTAATTGGTGAAAGATTCAATTTCATATCCGAAGAATATGTTTCTGGCCCATGTTTTATTTTTCTATCCAATAAAAATAAAAAAAGCACAAATAAAAGCAAATAAATCAGTGTGAAAAGTATTAATGAAAATAATACTTCGCTGCTTCCTACTGTTTTTGATAATGCATCCTTTGTTTTAAGGTAATTATAAACAATCCATGGTTGCCTTCCAACTTCGGCAGAAAACCATCCTAACTGATTTGCAATTTGCGGCAAAATCACGGAAACAATTGATACTTTTATCCAAAGTTTATTGTATGTTTTATTTTTGTATAAAAGATAAATGCCCAAAATAGACATTGCAATAAATGCCATACCAAGAGCAACCATCAAATGATAGGTTTGAAATACAAAATTAACGGGTGGTCTGTTTTCAACTGCAAATTCATTTAAGCCTATTACTGGTTTTTTGCTATCGAAATAGACAAGCCAAGATAACATCCCTGGTAGTTTTACACCATAAACTTTTTGAGAAGAATCATCTACCCAACCAAATAAATATAAATCTGCGGGCTGGGTTTCGTAATGACCTTCAAAAGCTGCTAATTTAGCAGGTTGATTTTTTGCAACTCCGGCGGCTGATGAATGTCCTGTAGCCAATTGCAAAAGCGAGGCAACCAATGCTACAATAAAGCCAATTTTCATTGATTGAATTGCAAATTCGATATGTTTATTTTTCAATAAATAATATGCGGAAACACTAATTACTAAGAAACTTCCGGCAATCCATGCCCCACCAATTGAATGAGTGAAACGATCTATTGATGATGGATTGAATACCATTGCCCAAAAATCATTAATTTCTGCACGAGCAGCCAATCCTTCGCCAACAATTTTGAATCCGGCAGGTGTTTGTTGCCAAGAATTTGCAATTATTATCCATAATGCTGAAAGATGAGCACCAAATGCAACTAATATTGTGGAAATAAAGTGCATTTTTGGGGATACTCTATCCCAGCCAAAAACCAAAATTGCCAAAAAACCGGATTCCAAAAAAAATGCAAAAATACCTTCAGCAGCCAAAGCACTACCAAATACATCACCTACAAATCTTGAGTAAGTTGCCCAATTTGTTCCAAACTCGAATTCCATTACAATACCGGTTGCAACACCGAGAGCAAATGTAAGGGCAAAAATCTTAACCCAAAATTTTGTCATCGACTCATATAATTTATTACCGGTTTTCAGATACATTCCTTCCATTATTACTAATATTATACCTATGCCAATGCTTAATGGAGGATAAATATAATGGAACGATATAGTAAATGCAAACTGCAATCGAGATAAAAATTCCACATCCATAATTATTGCCACTTATTAATGTAACCTACTTGTATGATTTACAATTGTGCCATCTATAACTGCATTTACAGCAGCTGTGATTTCTTTGATATTTGTAACAATTGGTTCAATTCCTGCACTTTCTAAGTGATTAAAAATTCCGTATCCCATTCCTCTGGATAGCAAATACTTACAATCCAGAATATTTGAAATCATTCCTGAATGATTATGCCCATGCCCATGTCCTTGCCCGTGGCTGTGATTATGGTTTGAATGATTATTAGTATCTGAATTCTGACTTTGCTCATCATTATTGTGTAAGTGAGAATTTAAATGATGAAGACCAGTGCTATGCACATTCAGTTTTTGTCTTTGCTCTCTATTTGCGATAATACCATTTTCTATAGTGAAAACTTCATAGAAATTGGCAGAGCCAAAATGTCCGTTTACAGTAGTTCCATCATCAGAAACTATTGCAATTTTATAAGATGTATTATTCATAACTATACCTTTTAATTGTTATTTATATTAGAGTTAATCGCATTTTTCTCAATGTATTTTGGACAACTCAAACATTTTTGTCTTCTTTCTTCGATAAATTTATTAACCAATTCATTTTCACTGTTAGCCATATCATCATGACAAAAATCACCGCCTTTAATAACGAGTGCTTTGCCATTCAAAAGCGAATCCGCAACTTTGAATCTTGCTGTTTCGATTATTCTCCCAAAAGTTGCTCTTGAAATATTCATTAATTCTGCTGCATCCACCTGCTTTTTGCACTCATAATCAGCATATCGTAATGCCTCCAATTCATCAAAATTCAAAACTACTGTTTCCAAAACAATCATATTAACGCCACTTGGCTTATAAATAGTTATATCCGGAAAATTAGCTATTAATCTGCATTTTTTTGGTCTTGGCATATCTCTTTTCAAATTATTAAAAAAATAATTATGAGCAAATGCTCAAAACAAAATTATAACATTTTAAATTGATATGCAAGAAAATAAATAGTCAATATTGGAAAATATAGAAAAATATTTGATTTGTATTAATCAATTAAAGGGTAGATCTGTTGGTTAGTATAATAGATTTTTAAATTGCTCTGAGTATTTCAAAAAATTTCTATCTTTCTATTACCATTTTTCGGGTGCGGTTTTGTGATGGAGAAATAAGATTCAGATAATAAACGCCATTTCCCAATTCGGATAAATCAGTTGTAAAGGTATAAACGCCAGCTTTTTTATATTCAGAAAAAATTACGGCTATTTTCTGCCCTAAATAGTTGTGAATTTCCAAAGTGTGCAGTCCTTCTTCGATTAATTCAAGAGTAATATCAGTTGTTTCATTTGCAGGATTTGGAAAATTTTGTAGAAATCTAAGTATATTTTCACCATCAATTAATCGAACAGTATCATCAATACAAACATCTTCAAGATTGAACAAGCCATTTCTGCTCTCAATTTTGAGTGCGGAGTTGATTACGCTAATATTTTTAAATTTCAAATCTGTTGCAATTGAATCGCCAAGGGTTGCAAGAAATTTCAGAGACAATTGATTGCCAACTTTCCATTCACCATTTTTCAAAATTTCAACTTCAATAAATCGCTTTTTCTGTTCAATAATTTGAGTGAAATTTTCAAATTTAGGAACAAGCAAAGTTGAATTCAATTCAATTGTTGCTCGATAGCCATCAACATCTGGAAGTGGAGTTCCTTTAGGTGAATAAAGTTCAATTGGGATTTCGATAATTTCGCCAGGCTTTGCCGAATATGTTCCAATTGATAAGCCCGCAGGTGCAAATCCTGTAACATTTGCCCTTACGATAACTGAATTTCTATCATTGCAACTATCTTCAATAATCAATTCTTCCTCAATTACTTCGCCATTTATACCATTTTCCAAACGGATTATAATTACCTTTTCAGAATTTGCTGGTATTAAAATTGGCAATGAAGAAATAATTTCAAATCGTGATAAACCTGCAAAGTTTAGGAGCAGATCCTTTTTGCCATTATTTTTAATACTGAAAGAATTTTCAGTTTGAATATTCTCAAGCACATCAGCAAAAATTAAAGTATCTGTAGAAATTTTATAATCATATTTTATTTTTGTTCCATTCAAATAAATAGTATTATTGCCATTGTTTGCGTTTCCGGCATTAGTTTTGAATTTTAATAATGCACTATGTATTTGGACAGTTTGTGGCGAATAATATACGCTAAATTCAATAAATTCATTAGGCAGAAGTACAATTTCTTTATCTTGCAAATCTGTTATGAAATTCACATCATCGCTAAGTTCGAAATCGCTTATCAGAAGCGGAGTAGAGCCACTATTTTGAATTTTGATGATTGTGTCGATTAATGGAAAACCGCAAATCACATCAGCAAAATTTAATGAATCAACTGCCTTGAAATTTGAATTATTCGAGCCAATGTATGCCACCATTTTCAAAATATTTGAACTATTACAAAGATTTTCAAATTCATAATTTTGAAAATACAAACCATTAGCACCAGCACCTTTGAATTTAACAGTCAGCAGAGCAGTTTCGCCCACATTTATTGCACCAGCTGTTTGTTTGCTTATTTCAAAATATTCAAAATCAAGCGGAAAATCAATATTTATAGGCAGTGTTCCGCTATTTCTCAAACTGATATTTCGCTGAACAGGAGTATTAATATCAATATCATAAAATAGTAAGGAATTTTCTGAAAGTTCATAAATTATAGTGTCGCGAGATGCCACAAGATTAATTTTCCAATCAGATTGCAAATTTTCATTCATATTTGTAGTGAATGTAATCGAGTCTTTAAATTTATTGAATGTAACAGAAGTAAATGACAAATTTATCAAAACCGAATCTAATGAATTTATTTCAAAATTTTCTGAATTTGGAGTGAGTTCGTATTCTGGTAAATAATTTATAAAATTATTAATGATTAATTTGCCATCCCCCACATTCTTCAAAACCAAAAAAGTATCAATTTTAGGATTGCATAGAACAGAGCCAAAATCAATATTGGAATTCACATAGAGTTGTGGAGCAGTTCCAACTCCATAAAGCAAAATGTTCTTAACACTCGAATTACTTTGATTGGTAAACGTAACTTGTTCCGGCTTTATTCCTTTTGATTTTGGATTGAATTGAAACTCAATTTCAATCGAAGAGTTGGCTGGAACTTCAAAATCTTCAATTTTATCGGTTGAATATTCGGAATTAGTATCAAAGATTGGTTTTTTAACCGAAATATTTTGGGCTGTAGTATTACTGATTTTTATCTTCTTTTTAGGTGAATTTTGGAAAATATTCAGGGAATCAAAATCCAGAAAGTTTGGCTCAAATATCAATGATTTTGCTATTGAAGATGCAATTATCGGAATAAATTGAATTTTATAATCAAGAAATACTATCAGCGTATCAAAATAATTGCCAATTTCTTTTGCTTGAAAAATTGCCTTTACGCCAAAAGTCTCATTACTATTGAGAGTTTTGGTGCTGTCGGGTTCAACTTCAAAAAATGATTGTGTATCTCCATGAAGCATAAGCGAATCTATAAAAATTGGATTTATGCCTATATTTTTTATCATATCGCGAACATCAATTTCATAATTCTCACCAACTTCAACAGTGCCAAAAACTAAACTATTTACACTGATTGATGCCGGAGTTATTGAAAAAACAGCATTAGAAACATCTTCTTGGCGGGATTTGCTTTCAAATGGAATATCTTTTGGCGACCATATAAATACCTCACCCGACTTGGAACCGCTTGCAATTAAATTACCACTTTTGCTCCAATTCAAGCAACTCAAAATTCCACTATGCAAAGGAAAATCGTAATTGAAATTTCCATTTCCGGGATTCCATAAATAAATATTATTATTTTCTTGAATTGAAAATAATTGTGAATTGTCAGGTTGCCAACTTACAAAATTTGTTGGCTTGATTCTATTATTTATTGTTAAAACATTAGTTTCCGAACTCAAATCCCATATCTTTATGTTTTCATTATTGCCTGAAACTGCAATCACACTTCCTGAAGAGTTCCAACTTATATTATTAATTCGATAATCAAAGTTATATAAATTATGTTTTAATTCTCCATTTAATTCATATATTTTCACAAAACCATCAACCGTACCTATGGAAAATAAAGTGCCGCTTTTTGAAAATGATATGCAAGTAAGTTCTTTTGAATGAGCATTAATGATTAATTGTGGTTCAGCGGCAGGATATTCCCAAATTAAAATTTTGCCGTCCAAAGTAGATGCCGCAATTGTATTTCCGGTTTCATTCCAAGAGAAGTCGGTAATTTTTTCTCCATTCCCATTGAGATTACCAAGAAAACCACCAATTTGAGCGGAATAAATCGCAATCACATCCGAAGTATCAGAAATAATTGCCAAATATTGATTATTTTCATTTAAGGCAGTTTTTTTGATTAATTTAATATTTTCGGCAAGTGTGCGGTTTACCTGTAGTTTTTCAATGTCCCAAATACGCACAAACCCATCTTTTGTGGCAACGATTATTTGCTTTTCGTCATTTGTCCAATTCAAACACGCAATTTCGCCATTATATTTTGGTAGTCGAAT
>JANJUO010000500.1 GCA_024710535.1 bacterium | reverse complement strand
CTCTTGCCACTAATGCTACTTATAGTGTGAAAACATATTGGCTCATACCTTCCGATACAATTGGAAGAAACAATCCAAAAACTGAGCAGTTTGAGCACTTCTTGCGTAGTCCTGCCTATCCCGCATTGGGGGGAACTTGGAAGGGGTTGACTGCATCATTAAGAAATAGCACCAATCTTACATCCATTTCGGTGAAAGAATTTGGCGATATTGTTATTGGTGAGCCAATTGGCGTTACTTTCTATAGCAGAAACAATGGTCCATGGGATAGTCCTGCATCTTGGTCCGAATCGAGTTATTATGTCGATGATGTTCCTTCGAGATATCCAAACCTTGCCACAGATTATGTTAAAATTGGTAATGGAATAGAAATAGATATTCCTGATAATATTCGTGTTAATGTTCGCTCCTTGATTGTGGAGCGCGACAGTTTGAATCAATTGCCTGGCAAGTTGAATATTTATGGCGATTTGAATTATGTGCGTGGATTAACATTTATTCTTGATGATGAATGTACATTGATGGTGCAGAATGTGAATGGCATAGATGATATTGAAAATAGTGGGGCAATCCAATCTACATCACGTCAATTTGGGAAAAGCAATTATATCTTTAATAGTTCAAATGGTGCTCAAAATACCGGAGATGGCATACCCGATTCGGTTCTTTCTATTACAATAGATAATTCATCTACCGGATCAAAAGTAGTATTGCTCAATACTGAACTTGGCTCATCGCTATTTGTTTTTGATAGTTTGTATGTCCGTCAAGGTAGCTTTGATTTCTCGAATCGCAATTTGAATCTTTATGGCAATTTGGTTTTGGATAGCATTACAAATAATGGTATTTTGAGCCCTGCTCCAAGCACTACTTCTTTCTTGGGAACAGGTACAAAGTCTATAATTTTGGATAATCAGACAGGCGTTACATTCAACGATGTTTATCTTTATGCAAATGTTCTTGCTAAAAGAAGGAAGACTAATAGCAATTTGCAACACGTTTCTATTAGTGATATTATGGAATTCAAGTCGGCAAGTACTTTTGCTCTTGATGAAGATATAAATTTAACAATAATGAATTCGGATGAAGATGCAATTGTTGGGTTTGATACAGATAAATATATCCAAACCAGTAATGCAAGCGGTCTTTTGATAAGAGAAGTTGTTGCAGGCGAGGAATACATTTATCCAATCGGATCTTATGATAAAGCTCAGGCTGTTTCGAGTTATGCTCCTGCAACATTTACTGCAGGCATTTCAGGAAATTCCGGAAAATTGGGTGCAAGAACATCTTGGGGAAGTAATTCGGTATATGATGGAGCTCATATAGCAATTTCATCAGATCCATTGTCGAGATTTATAAGACGTTATTGGGCAATAGATAGCATCAAAACCGATATTAGTGGAAAATGGAAATTCCAATATGCCGATGCAGATGTTTATGGACCGGAAGATTCTCTAACTCGCGGCGCAAATTGGAAACCGGCTTATGAAGGTGCTCCCGGCAAGAGATATTATTATCCGATGACAATCACAACAAGTTTGAATACTTTTGAAACTACCAATGATCTCACTACTGCTGAATATGCAGGAGATTGGACTATTGGTAATTTTTATGCATTTAGAAGAATATTCTTTAGTAGAGAAAGCGGAAATTGGGGTGATGAAGATACTTGGACATTCCAAGATAATCACACAGGTCCAATTTTTGGAGTAGGCGACATTCCTGATTATGCACTTGATTCTGTTACAATAGGCAATGATCATTCAATTGTAATGGATAATGATTATTCTATTGGTGGAACTAAACTTGGCACAAACTTAACTAATAAAGGTTCACTTGATCTGCGGAGTTATGTCTTGAGTGGCTTGCATTTCTCAATTAGTGATAATTCCACATTGAAAATTGGTCATCCTGATGGCATTGTTTCTTTAACTGATCCATCACCAAACAGAGGTGCTATCAGAACCACTATCACAAGAAAATTCACAGATGTTGGGGTGCTTGCCAATTTCGAATACAACGGCACAACAAATCAGCAACTTGGAAGTGGATTTCCAGCTACAGTTCGTAATTTTACAGTTGATAATCAAGGAACTGCTCCTGATAATGTTACAACAATTGATAGAAATATTGATATTGTAGAAAATCTGACAATAACTCAGGGCGTTCTTGATATGGGAGCATTTACTTTAATTAATACAAGTGGTACCGGCTCTTTGAATTTAATTTCTGGAGCAACAATAAGAATGGGCGGAACAAATAATTTCCAATCAGCTTTGAATAATTATAATTCTTATTCCTTGGATTCGGACTCTTATGTGGAATTCTCCGGTGATCAGCAATATATTCATTTATTGCCAACGCCAAAATTGACAGCATTACCTTATGTTAATATTATTAATGCAGGAACAAAGATTGTTGCTGGTCCATTAACAATTATGGGCGATTTGAATGTCTATGATCCGGCAACACTGCAAAATGATGATGAAAACAATTCGCTTCAAGTAAAAGGAAGTATAATAAATCGTAGCATTATCAACAACGAAGGCATCATTGAAATAGGGGAGGATGAGTAATAAGTTGATTATCTTTATTAATTTTTTTAATCCCTACAATAAAAGTCCATTCAAGCGTTTTGCATATCTTTATTATTAATTTGACTAAAAAATTTATGAATTTGAAAATTTACCAAATTGATGCATTTGCTGAAAATGTGTTTTCAGGTAATCCTGCTGCAGTTTGTCCTCTGAAAGAATGGTTAAGCGATGAAATTATGCAAAATATTGCAATGGAAAACAATCTTGCTGAAACTGCTTTTTATGTCAGAAATGATAATTATTATGAAATAAGATGGTTTACTCCAACTTGTGAAGTTGATTTGTGCGGACACGCAACATTAGCAAGTGCTTTTGTTCTTTTTGATCACGAAAATCATTCAGAGGTGATTATTAATTTTTATTCTCATAGAAGTGGAAAACTATCAGTTACGAAGAATGGTGGTTTGCTCACTTTGAATTTTCCAACTGATGAAATAAATGCTGTTGATTTATCGAAGGAAATAAAGGATTGCTTTGATATCAAGCCGAAATTAGCATTTAAAGGAAAAACAGATTATTTACTTATTTTCCAAAATGAAGATGAAATCAAGGATTTAATACCTGATTACGATAGTATTGCAAAACTCAATGCACGTGGAGTAATTGTTTCAGCAAAAGGCAATAATGTTGATTTTGTATCTAGATTTTTTGGTCCAAAAGTAGGTATAAATGAAGATCCAGTTACCGGCTCAGCTCACACAACTCTAACTCCTTTTTGGGCAAGTCAATATGGTAAAAATGTATTTACAGCGATTCAACTTTCAAAAAGAAAAGGTTTTCTACAATGTGAATTAATAGGCGATCGAGTAGAAATCAGCGGCAAATGCAAATTATATTTGAAGGGCGAGTTATATTTGGACTGAAATATAATTCAAATAATTTAATTTCGAACAATTTACGCAGAAAAGATTTCAAATTAAAGATAAAATGGATTCTCTTATGAAAAATATCAGATTGCAAATTAAAAATCTTATTGATAATGGGCAATTTCCACAACTTTCTTACAATTCTATAAATGATGATACACATATATCTGGTTTTCGTGATGCTCATTGTCATGTTTGGGGATTAGGAATAAAATATTTGGAGCTGGACTTAAGCAATGTCGATAGTTTGGAAGATTGTTTGAATTTGATTTCTAATTCACAGAAAAATAGGGGAGAGTGGCTCACTGGCAGAGGTTGGAATCAGGAGTTATGGAGTAATCCAGCATTTCCATCCAAAGAGCATCTTGATAAGATATTTCCTACTATTCCAGTTGCATTGAAGCGTGTTGATGGGCACGCATATTGGGTAAATAGCAGAGCTCTTGAACTTGCTGGAATTGATAAATCATCTCAAAATCTAATTGGTGGCGAAATTCTCAAAAATAATTTTAATGAGCCGAGCGGAATATTGATTGATAATGCGATGATTTTAATTGATGCGGTTATTCCGAAATATACTGAAATTCAACTCGAAAATTTGATTGATAAAGGCATTATTGAAGCACAAAAAGTTGGCTTGAGCTCGGTTTATGATATGGATGTTAGTCCATTACAAGTTGGTATTTTCAAAAGGAAAGCAGAAAATTCTGAATTAAAAATCAAAATCAAGGCTTATATTTCTGCACAAAACAATGATTATATCGGATTTTATGAAAAGCCATTTTTTATAAATAATTTTGAATTGGCTGGTGTGAAATTTTATTTAGATGGTGCTTTAGGATCTCGGGGTGCGGCATTGCTTGAGCCATATTCAGATGATTTGCAAAATATGGGTTTGCTTTTGATGGAGGAGCAGGAATTTTATTTGAAAGCAGAGTCTGCAATAAAATGCGGCTTTGAGATTGCCACTCATGTTATTGGGGATCGGGCAAATCAAATGCTGGCAAATGTTTATTCCAAATTGAGATCAAAATATCCAAATGCAATTCTCAAAGCCGAACATTCTCAAATTATTCATAAAGATGATATTCGAAAATTTGCTGATAGCGGAATAATTGCATCTGTTCAGCCAATTCATTGCACAAGCGATGCAGAAATGGCTATCAAAAGATTAGGAGAAAATCGTTGTGAGAAAAATGCATATCTTTGGAAAACTTTGCTTGACAATAACATTAAAATTATTGCAGGCTCAGATTTTCCAATTGAATCACATAATCCAATCGCAGGAATCGATGCCTTTGTTAATCGTAAATCACAAGCAACAAATCTGCCTTTCTTCGAGTATGAAGCAATAACTTTGGAAGAAGCATTAAAAGCATACATAGATTGATTGCCACACTAATTGTAACTACTCAGCCGGTTTGTAAGTTTTTTCAGTTCTTTCTTATTTAAATGAAATAATGCTTCATTTTTTCGAATTACAGATATTTAACAATGAAAATTCCTTAAAAATCCCGATAGGGATTACATCTTTGTAACAGTTAAATTTAACCTTAGCCCCTCAATCCAGTATGGATTGCATATATATTACTTAACATTCAACACCTACGGCGTTGTTGGGACGTGGAGAGTTATTTTTATTACAAACATTTATTCCCTACGGGAATTTCAAGGAATTTTATTATATATTTAATTATCAACTAAGTAAATTGAGAGAAAGAGTAAATTTATTTAACTTGGCTGAGTAGTTATCACTAATTTTCTAAATATACAGTTTGTAATTACTGCTAAACGAATGAAATTTCGATAAATGGGAATACTTAGGAATTACTTAATAAGCAATAAAATCCACTCATATAATTGAAGTTACTAAATCATTAAAAAAAATATATTTACAAGTAAGAATGTTGATAAATAATTGATGAAATATTGAGAATTTTTTTTTAATTTGCATTTTTTTTCATAATAATTTCTATAAAAATTCGGCATAGGATTTGTCTAATTATAAATGTGCATCTAAATAAGTAAAATTACTGATTTTATGCACAGATTTATACAGAATTTTTGAAAAATGGTTAATATTAAACAAATGGAATCAAATTTATTTGAAGATTTTAAATCGAGAAGAGCATTAGGGAACGAAAAAGTTAATGAGCAGAATTTCCTGCCATACAAAAGATTTTTCAACCTTGATACTAATGCATATTCGGATGGAGCTCTTGATGATAAAACGAAGGAGCTGATTGGCTTATCTTGCTCCTTGGTACTTAGATGCAACGATTGCGTTCTTTATCATCTTGAAAATTGTGTAAAACTCGGTTTAAGCAGAAGCCAAATCAATGAAGCTATGAATGTTTCTTTGGTAATTGGCGGCTCTATTGTAATTCCACATTTGAGACATGCTTTGATTGCCTTAGATGAGATTCTACCTAATTCAGAAATTAATAATTTGGACTAATTAATCAAGGAAGATTGTTATGACAAAAAGAAAAAATACCGATTCTATTCAACAAATGAAAAACAATATCGAAGAATGTCGTTCAGAATTGCTGAATTTACTTGCCGATTGGCATTATTTGAAAAATATTGTTCAGCCACAATTGCTTTTTACTTACGATAGTATTTTTGGCGACCTTGAAGAAGAATTAAATAATAAAACTTTTATTGCATCCGAACTCGATAGAAGGGTTGAGGTTCTTTCCACAAAAATCAGAAGGGGAGAGAGATTAACAGAGAAAACTATCAACTTTTTGAATATGTTTGTTGGCGCAAGTTCTCAGACTGATTCAGCATCGAATAATGCTCCAATTAGTTTCAAATCGAATTATGATTTTGATAATTTTGAAGTAAATGCAAATTATGAAATTCCGCAACTTTACCGTCAAATTGTAAAAAAATTGCATCCAGATATAAATGGCGAATCCGAAACATTCCAGAAGTTTTGGGATAATATCCAAAATGCTTATAAGTCTCGTGATTTAAGAAGATTGCGTTTGTTTCATCTGACTTTATGCAAAGATTTCGATTATGAATTTCAAGATTTGAAAGCCGAAGAAAATACTCTTAAAATGGAAATTAAAGATTTAGAAAAGAATATTTCTATCGAAAGAAGTAAAATTGAACAAATGAGAAATCAGGAACCATTTGTTTTTCAAGATAAATTGAATGATGATTATTGGATTTCAAGAAGAAAAAGACAACTGAGGGATCAAATTTTCAGAATTGATAGAAAAATTCAAAGTCAAAGAAGATTATTAATCAACTTGACAAAAGAACATTTACCCAT
>JANJUO010000437.1 GCA_024710535.1 bacterium | reverse complement strand
CAGAATATTAAAGATTTTTATAAAGATAAAGTATTGGGAAAAGTGGCACTTAAAACACTTTATTCAAATTTCAAGCATATTTGTTGATTTTATATCAATTTTAGCACAATTTTTGTGATGATAAACTTTTTTGAAAATATTACAGGTAATTTTAAATGGATAGACATATTCATCGTAGAAAAAAAACAGCAGTTGTTGCTCAATTTGGAGGTCCCACTTCTGTAATTAACAGAACTCTTTTTGGGGTTGCTTATGAATTGCGAAAAAAAGATTTTGAAGTATGGGGACCAATTCGTGGTATTGATGGAATTATGAATAATGATTTTCTGATATTAAGTGAATTTTCTGATTTGAAATTCAATAATATCAGAAGAAAACCCGGCTCATATCTTGGTACATCCAAATTTAATGTAAATGATGATAGTGCTGGAGAAATTGCCGATAAATTAAAAGCTTATGGCGTGAATAAATTTTTTATGATTGGTGGCGATTCAACAGCAACAATTGCCAATAGAATAAAAAAAGCAACATCAAAAATCAATCATGATATCGATATTATACATTTGCCCAAAACAATCGATAATGATTTAGTTGTAACTGATCATTGCCCTGGATATGGCTCAGCGGCATTGACTGTTGGCAAAATTGCATTTGGCTTGGATCAGGAAAATCGCTCACAAGGCGGCATTCATATTCAAGTAATTATGGGACGTGATTCAGGATTTTTGGCTGCTGCCTCTGCATTACTAAGAACTGATGGCGGACCACATTTGATTTATTTGCCGGAACGCTCATTTGAATTGGAGTTTTTCCTTAGAGATGTCGAAGATGTTTTGTCGCGTACTTCAAATCCGAGTAGGGCATATATTGTAGTTTCTGAAGGTATTCGTAAATATTTTGAAGAAGATGGCGAATTAAAATATAAATTAATTGCAGACATAGCTTCCGAAGAATTGAATGAAAAAGTCGAGAATGAAGAAAATTTGGGTGGAATCAGTTTAAGTGTTGGTAGTTCGGTGATGGCTCGTTATTTATCAAACAAACTTCAAAGTGCCTTTCCGCAAGAGAGAGTTCGTGCTGATGTGTTAGGTTATGTGGCACGTTCATTCCCGGATGTTTCGGTTGTTGATGCTTTCGAAGCCGAACTCGTTGGTAGAGATGGAGTGAAATACTCAGAAATGGGTAGTGGTAGCGTTATCATAAATAGAACCGGACATTTGCATACTTATTCTGTAAATACAGAGTTTGTTACCTTGGAAACAGTTGCCGGACTTACTCGCTCAATGCCAATGAATTTTATCGGTTCTTATGGTAAAGATATTAGCGAAGATTTTCTTGATTATGCAGGACCATTAATTGGACCTGTTCCTGGATTTGATACAGACCATCTTTTGCCGCTGGGATGGGAACATCGTTTTGATTATATTTAATTTAATTTGATGGAATTATTAGATTTAATTGTTGATTTTCATAAAGATAATTTCAGACAAGGTCCGGGTAGTGAGCAAATTACTCAAATGACTTTGTCTGAAATTAATAATTTTCAATATTTTTCGATCCCTTTTTTTATTGCCCAAAAATGCTAAATCGTTTGGATAAAACAGATATAGAATTCATTTCAGAGAATATCAATCAAGATATTAACAGACTTTTTTTAAAATTTTCCAATGATGATAGAAAGAAATTTCTAATTGCTCAAATTGCAATCCGACAGAAAATTAGCAAGAAATTTCCTTCATTAATTAATAATCCACATTTCATTTTTCCGGTGAAATTAAGTGTAGAGCAAGCATCTTCAGAAATTACAGCAAAATATAAATCTGAAATTATTGAGTATGAAAGTTCATTAGATCTGACAGGTGGAATGGGAATTGATTCGATTTATTTATCAGCAAAATCCGAAAAACATATCTATTTGGAACAGAATGAAGAATTATGCAAATTGTTTGAATTCAATTCCAATTTATTAAATCTTCAAAACATTGAAATTATTAATGCAAAAGCAGAAGATTATATAAGTAAAACTGTTAAGCATTTCGATTTGGTTTATCTTGATCCGCATCGCAGAAGTGAAAAAGGTCAAAAAATGTATTTCTTGGAGCATACCTACCCAAACATAATTAAAATACTTGATGATTTACAGAAAATTTCTGATTTTGCAATGATAAAAACATCTCCTTTGCTTGATATTAGCAAAGCTATTGATGAATTAAAATATGTTTCGGAAGTGCATATATTATCATTAGATAATGAATGTAAGGAAATTATTTTTTTGCTTAATTTCAAAAGTAATTTACATATAAAATATTTTGCTGTAAATTTTGAGAAACATCAAATACAAAAGCAATTTTTTGAGAAAAATGATAATTCAGAAAAATGCTTTTTGGGAATAAAAGAGAAATTTCTATATGAACCAAATTCTTCACTGATGAAACTTGGATTTTTTAATCAAATTAGTAATGAAAAATTATTCAAGTTATCAAAAAATAGCCATATATTTACATCTGAATATTTGTTTGAAAATTTTAATGGTAGAATTTTCGAAATAATATCAATTATAAATTTTACTAAAAAAGAAATTTTGAATTTCTGCAAAGAAAAGAAAGCAAATATTAGTTTGAGAAATTTTCCAATTACAGTTGAGGAATTCAAAAAGAAAATTGGATTGAAAGATGGGGGAGATATTTATTTGTTTGGTAGCACAGATGCTAATTCAAAACCGATAATATTTGTTTGCAAAAAGATAAATAAGCATTAAATTTGCATTTTTGAAGGAAATTTAGAAATAAAGTTTGTTCAGATTTTTAACAATAATTAAGTTTGTTTAATGTTTGATAATTTAATTTAAGAAAGATTGTGGAATTTTCAGATTTAAAGAAATATACGCCTTATTTGCTGGTAACATTCATTTTTATTTTGTCAACGTATTTGATTGTTCTGGTGATTGATAATTTTGTAATGAATTCATTAGTTCATGATCGTGAAATAGTGCAAGTGCCAAGTGTGAGCAATAAACAATTGGATGATGCCAAGCAATTATTATTATCAAAAGGTTTACAACCAAAAATTAAGTTCGAACAATACAGCGAAAATTATCCAAAAGGAATGGTAATTTCCCAGAATCCAGCCCCAAATATAGAAGTTAAGCAAAGCAGACCAGTTTATTTGGTTGTGAGTAAAGGCAAAGAAAAAGTTCCTGTTCCATCATTAATCGGAAAATCCTTGCGAGATGCCAGATTTGAATTATTAAAAAGAAATTTGGTTGTCGGAGAGGTTTTCTATCAAAATAGCGATTATTATGGCAAAGATACAGTTTTTGCTCAGAGTAAGGCAGGCGGATCAATGGTTCCTTATGGCGATGCAGTTTCCATTACTGTAAGTAACGGTAGTTCTGCTATGATACCAATACCTGTATTAATTGGGCAACGTTTGGAGGAGGCAGAGGCAATAATCATAGAAAGCGGCTTTCTTTTGGGTACGATTACCTATCAACCA
>JANJUO010000396.1 GCA_024710535.1 bacterium | reverse complement strand
TACAACTAAAGAAAAAAGTAATAAATCTTAATGACTTTACTTTTTCAAAATGGTTTTTTTGTTTGCTTCCAAAAGATCCAATGAATCAATTTGCTGTTGCTCCAGAAATTCGTTAATGTCACCGGGATATTCTTTGATTGTTCCCTTTTTGAATTCAACAGTTTTGTTGGTTAATCCCTGCAAAAATTCTCTATCATGAGAAACAATTACTAATGATCCCTTGAAATTAATAAGGGCATTCTTCAAAACATCTTTGGAAATCATATCGAAGTGATTAGTTGGCTCGTCCAGGATCATAACATTGATCGGTTGCAACAACATACGGCAAATGCTCAAACGTGATTTCTCGCCACCGGAGAGTACTCGAACCTTTTTATCAACAGCGTTGCCGCTAAATAGGAAGGCGCCCAATAAAGAGCGAATTTTTTTACGAACTTCGCCTGTTGCCGCCGCATCGATGATCTCGAAAACAGTAGAATCAGGGTCAAGCATCTCTGCCTGATGCTGTGCATAATAACCGAGGGCGATATTAGAGCCAATATTCAAAACGCCAGTATGATCGAGCATTCCGGCAAGAATCTTAGACATTGTAGATTTACCTTCGCCATTTTTGCCAACAAAACAGATCTTTTCGCCTCGCTCAACGGCAAAGTCAATATTATTCAAAACCAACTTTTCATCATACTTTTTGCTGAGGTTTTTCGCTTCAAATATCAATCTTGAAGAGCGTGGCGGCTCAGGAAAGGAGAAACGCATTTTTGATGTATCTTCTTCTTCAACTTCAACAAGCTCCATCTTTTCCAATTGCTTAACTTTGGATTGAGTTCTTGAAGAAAATGATGCTTTTGCCTTGAATCGCTCGATGAATCTCTCTTGTTGGGCAATTTGCTTCTGCTGATTATTGTATGCGGCAAGTTGGAGTTCTTTTTGCCCCGCCCTTTCAGCAACAAATCGCGTGTATGGATAGGGCATATCGTAAATTTTTCCAAGAGAAAACTCGATAGTACGGTTAGTGATGTTATCCAGGAATCTTCTATCGTGTGAAACAACTAAAATAGCGCCCTTGTAGGTTTTGAGGAAGGCTTCCAGCCATCTGATAGACTCAATATCGAGGTGATTGGTGGGCTCGTCGAGGAGAATGCAATCATTTTGGCGTAATAATATCTTTGCTAACTCAACGCGCATTTGCCATCCACCACTAAATTCATTCATACCGCGAGTGAAATCCGTTCTATCAAATCCAAGACCAATCAGTACTTTTTCGATTTCCGCTTCGATAGTTTGTCCGCCCATAAGATGAAAATGCTCGCTCGCTTCGGTTAATTTTTCGATGATACGCATATAAGCGTCAGATTCATAATCAGTTCTTTCCTCAAGCTCGCGAGTGTATTGGTTGATTTCATTTTCTAATCTTTTCAAATCATCAAGAGCGCTTTCGGTTTCTTGAAAGATAGTTTTGGTGGATGTAGTTTTGATTTCCTGAGGAAGATAGCCGATTTTGTAATTATTAGGTTTGGTTATTTTGCCGCTTTCGGGGGATTCCAATCCCATAATTAATTTTAAAAGCGTAGATTTTCCTGTGCCGTTTCTGCCGATCAAGCCGATGCGATCGTTCTCGCCAACGGCAACAGAAACATTATCGAAGAGATAGCGCCCTCCGAAGTGAATGGAAATATTGGTTAATGTAAGCATAAAAATTATTTTAACTTTGGTTAATTTACAAAATACAAAAATCGTAATTCTTAATTGAATGAAAAAGAAAAAAGATTATAGGGAAAAAATATGTAAGTGGAACATTGCGAAATCATATTGGAAAATCAATGGAAAATTTCTTAAACCATTGGCGGAGTTGGCTTCAAAACGAGCAGTGTGATTTCAGGATTAAATCCCAATCTTATTGGAGGACCTGAGGTGCCAAATCCTCTATTTATATACAAATGCTGATAATTATCACTATATAAACCTGCATATTGCTTGTAAACAAGTCTTGCAGGGGAGAGTTTTTCGCCCCAAAAGTCAACCGAAACCTGACCGCCGTGAGTATGCCCTGAGAGCATCAAATCGACATCCCTTTTGTTGCGAATATGCTTATCCCAATTTACAGGATCATGGCAAAGAAGAATAGTTGGATATTCTTCAACAACATTTTTGAATGCTTTGTCCCAATCTGCAAATTTCTGCCTAACTCCTTCATTATCTACGCCCACCAAATTCAGTTTTGTGTTGTATAAATTTAGTAAATGGCTTTCATTGATCAATAATTTTACTCCATTGCTTTCGATTTGTTCGGTTAAATCACGCATTTTTTCCGGATCGATATAATGATCATGATTGCCAAGACAGCCATAAACTCCATATTTTGCTTTAAGATTCTTGAATTCCTTCAAGCCATAATCCAAATCTGAAACTTTTGAATTTACAAAATCACCTGTAATAACTATCAAATCCGGCTGAAGACTATTCACAATATTGACGGCTTTTTTTATAATATTTGAATTAATAAAAGAGCCAAAGTGCATATCAGATAATTGAACAATTCTAAATCCACTCAAACTAAAATGCAAATTATTAATTTCAATGAATCCTTTATGCAATCGAAGATCATAAGCAGTATGAATCAAACCCTTGCTTGTAATGAAAAATGGTATTCCAGCCGCAACCCATGAAGCATTTTGAAGAAATTTTCTTCTGTTTTCCTTTTTGATAATTGTTAAATTAGAATCCTTATTTGGAAAGAACTTCAAATATGCTTTTTTTGTAATTGCATAAATGTCTTGCAAAAACATAAACGGTATTATTACCAATTTTGGCAAAATCCAAATATTCGAAATAATAAATAAACCCCATAATTCGGGGTAAAATTTATCACTAAACATTTTAAGATAAGAAGTGCCGACAAAAATCGGCACCATTATCAAGGTAAGAAAATATGGAATTTTTCCAATAACTGGATTAAGTTTGCGATTCTTGACAAAATTTGACCATTTAATGTTGAAATAAATCTCAAAAGTCAAGACCACAATCGGTATTATTATCAGAAAAAATACGATAAAACCTGTTTTCATTTTTTCCTATTATTTTTTCAAGAAATTCTATAAGGATTTCTAAAAAATGTCATCAAAATCTTCATCGTCATCATCATCTTCAATAAATTTAGGTTCTTCAATATCAACCACATCCAAAAATTCAATTAAATCATCTTTGTCTTTGATATAGTCTATTTGATCAATATAAAATTCTAATTTAGCATTAAGCACTTTTGCAGTTAATCGTTGAAAATAAAAAGCTTCATTAAATTGATCAGGATCTACCCTATAAAACTTAAC
>JANJUO010000345.1 GCA_024710535.1 bacterium | reverse complement strand
TGTCTATAATCAATGATATTCTTGATTTCTCGAAAATTGAAGCCGGAAAATTCAAATTAAATATACAACAATTTCATTTTACTGATTTAATTATTGCCTGCTGTGATATTATCGAACCACAAGCAGTAATGAAAAATTTGTATTTGAAAAGTGAGATTGATCACAATACAAAATTGACTGTTAAAGGAGATCCAAACAGACTTCAGCAAGTGATAATCAATCTATTGGGCAATGCAGTCAAATTTACAAATCAAGGCGGAGTTGAAATTAAAGCAACTCTTAATACAATTCTTGGTAATCAAGTTGAATTTTTGATTTGCGTCAAGGACACAGGAATTGGAATTCCGAATTCAATTCGCAATGAATTGTTTGACAGTTTTTTTCAAGTAGAGCCAACAATGACCAGAAAATTCGGGGGTACAGGGCTTGGTTTAGCAATTTCAAAGGAAATTGTAGAATTAATGAACGGTAGAATTTGGTTTGAAAGCGAAGAAAACAAAGGAACAACATTTTATTTTACCGCTAAATTTGAAATTTGCTCAAGTGATGAGATAAATAATTATATTGAAGCGAAATACTCATCAAAAGAATATGACTTTTCGGATTTGAATATTTTGATTGTTGAAGATAGTATCATAAATCAAGAAGTTATTAATGAGTTTCTAAATAATTGGAATATTAACACTAAAATTGCAAATAATGGTTTGGAAGCAATCGAAATCACTTCCAAAACTAAATTTGACATTATATTTATGGATTTGCAAATGCCTATCATTGACGGCTTAACTGCTACTACAAAAATTAGAAATGATAAAAACAATCCAAATAATAAATCTACAATAATTGCTCTCACGGCTCATGCAGGCGAAGAGCACAAAGCAGAATGTTTCGAATACGGAATGAACGCTGTTGTAACTAAGCCATTTAATTTAGATGAAATAATCGATGTTTTGAAAAATTACAAAAATTTTGAAATACAAAACATTTATACTCCTGCAAATTTGGAATACTTGGCAAATTCCGTCAATAATAATGCTATTGTTATTAATAAGGTTATTAATTATTTTGTTGAAAATTCAAATGCTGTAATAGAATCTATGAATGAAGATTTGAACAATCATAATTTTGTAAATCTCCATGCAAAAGCACATAAGTTAAAGTCTGAAATTGGCAATTTTGGTGCAAAAAAAGCAATTAACTTATCGAAAAATTTGGAAATTTTTGCAAAAAATAATGATACTTTCAATTGTAAAGAAACATTTAATCAACTAAAAAATGAAATAATACTTCTTAGAGAATATTTAATAAATTTTTCGGTAACAGAATTTTTGAACAATAAATAGGTGAATTATGAAATTCTTAGTTTGTGAAGATGATTATATAACATCTCAAGTGATGCTTGAATTGATGCTTGCTTTTGGTAAATGTGATTTGGCAGAGGATGGCAAAAAAGCTGTTGAATTATTTTCTATTGCTATTGAGCAAAACGAGCCATATTCCTTCATTTTCCTCGATATTATGATGCCAGAATTAGATGGGCAAGGTGTTTTGAATAAATTAAGGGAAATAGAGGCAGAATATGGAGTTTTGGGATTAGATGCCTCAAAAGTTATAATGACAACAGCTCTTGATGATTACCAAAATATTAAAACAGCGTTCAATAATCAAGCAGACGGCTATTTGGTTAAACCGGTAGAAAAAGATAAAATTGTTCAATTATTGAATGATTTTGGAATGATTGCTATGTAAAAGAAAAAAATCCATTTTAATTAAAAAATGGATTTTTTTTTGCTTGAATTATCCGCGTTTCCTACCAGTTGGTCTTCCAGTCGGTCTGCCGGTCGGTCTGCCGGTCGGTCTGCCGGTTGGTCTTCCAGAAGGTCTTCCAGTTGAACTTTTCTTGAAGCTTCTTTCACCCGATTCATTCGAAAATTTCTTTTTAAAATCGGTAGGTCTGCCACTGCTGCTACCTCTTTTGTTGAAGTCAGATCTTTCTCTAAAAGGTGGTTTTTCTCTAAAACCTGATTTTTCTCTAAAATCACTTCTTTCTTTAAATTCAGGTTTATCTCTAAATCCAGATTTATCATTGAAATCAGGTTTATCTCTAAATCCTGATTTATCTCTAAAATCTGGCTTGTCTCTAAATCCTGATTTATCTCTGAAGTCTGGCTTGTCTCTGAATCCAGGTTTGCCACCACGATTATCGAAATCTCTTCTTCTTGGGTTGTTGTCAGTAAAACTTCTTGGTCTATCCGAATCTCTTCTACTATCGCCTCTACTATCGCTTCTACCGAAATTCCTTCCTCTATTATCCTCAAAAGATTTGCTTTTTTCTTGGAAATCTTCTTTTTTATCAGAAAAATGGAAAGTGTTAAAATCGTTATCTGTTTCTTCTGCTTGATTATCTTCTACACCGGCAAATCTATCACGGTCTTTGCCGAATTTATCGTCTTCTCTTGGCTTTCTACTATTAAAATCACCGCGAGATTCAAATCTTCTATTTTGAGATTTGTCATGAAATTTATCATACTTTTCTCTAATTTTTTCGCCTAAAGGCTCACCGGAGTATTGTTTTTGAACAATTCCACTACCTTCGAAAACCACAACAAATTCCGCTTTGATCTTTTCATTTTCGAATTTTGTATTCAATTCAGCAAAAGTTCCATAATGATGCGTTTCGAAAGGCATTGTCAGATTCATTCCGATGTATGCTTTTCTATTTGGCATTACCTTGCTTGCAGAGGATAAAATTGCATTTAATCTATAAGGTGTTTCCAAAAATACAACAGTTCTGTTTTCTTTTGATAACTGTTGTAGTCTGTTTAGTCGTTCACCTTCTTTTCTGTCAAGAAAACCTGCATATAGAAACTCATTAATTGGAAATCCTGATCGAACTAATGCCGCCATAATGCTCGTAACGCCGGGCACAATTTCAATATTAATATTTTCTTTTATACAGGACGTAACAAGTTGGAACCCCGGATCAGCAAAAACAGGTGTACCAGCATCAGAAATCAGAGCAATTTTTTGTCCTGATTTAATCATTTCGATTATCTCCGGCACTCTGTCTGTTTCATTTTGCTCGTTTAATTCAATTAATTCTTTCTTTAAGTTTATGTCTCTTAAAGTAACGGCTCCCTCTTTTGTTTCTTCACATACGACAATATCGCATGCGGCAAGCACATTAACAGCACGGTAAGTTATATCATCTTTATTGCCAATTGGTGTTGATACAACAAATAATTTTCCGGATTTTTCGACCACTTTATCAGTCCTTGTACAAATATAAAATACAAATATAATTGTTTTATTTGAATTCGTAATTTTATTTTATTTTCAAACCCTATAATAATTTATTATTTCAATAAATATAAGCTCAAAAACAGCTTAATTTTGACTGAAAATTGCCCAAAATTACTAAAAAATAAAAAAAATTAAAAAAAAATGCAAAAAAGTGAAAAAAAGTGAAAAAAAAATGTGATTATTTTCGTGTTAATCTGTCATTTGTAATGGGTGATGTTGCAATTTTGAAAAAAGTTTTTTTGTAATTGATGAATGTATGCTTTTTAGATGATCAAAAACTATTCAAATATGAGTGAAGAGCAACTTTTTTTACTAATTAAAAAGAGTAAGAAAGAAGCAAAAAGAGCATTTGAAGAAGTATATATTAGATATGGAAATCATATATATAATTATTGCAGAAAAATTTTGAAGAATAGGGAATCTGTTGATGATATTTATCAGGAAACTTTTGTAAGATTTTATGAATCGGTTACTAAGTTTAAGACTGTTGGGAATATTAAAGGATTATTAGTAACTATCGCCCGGAATCTTTGTTTGAACGAAAATGCAAAGGTTGGAAACAATACAATTCCAATTGATGACAACCTTTACAAATTCGAAGATGAAAGTTTGGATAATCTTGAATTATCGGAAATTTTGCACAAAACAGTTGATTTATTGCCCGATATTTATAAGGAAGTAATTGTAATGAAAGAATTTATGGACTTAACTTATGAAGAAATAGCAAAAGCTCTTGGGGAATCAACAACTGTTATACGAATGAGATTACATAGGGGACGCAAGCAATTGAAAGAAATGATGCTGACTTATGTAGAAGATTTTAATAAAGTTTGAAATTAAAAAATTAGGTATTGAATATTATGAATCAAGAATTTTTGACGGCATCTGAAAAATTGGCATCCTTCATTGATGGAGAGTTAAGCCAAGAGCATACAGCCGAACTTTTTGCCGAACTTGCAGTTAATCCTGATCTTCAGCAAGAAATGCAAGTTTTGATGAAAATGAAAGATACATTCAAAAATGCTAAGTTGGTTGCACCCGACAGACTCAAAACCGGCATTATGATGAAAACCGGTTTCGAAAAAGTAACTTTTGCAAACCAACTAAAAGCAGGAGCAGGCATTGCAGCTGCATTTTGGGCATTGCTAAGCGGAAGATCTGCAATGGTTACATATTCAATTTTGATTTTGGCTG
>JANJUO010000310.1 GCA_024710535.1 bacterium | reverse complement strand
GTTTGGGCAGGTTATTGGTTATTTGATGAAAATGGAGAAAAAGATAACAAAAGTCATATTCAATGGCTGGGTTGCTTTTTTGATGAACAAGATAATCTAAGCGTTTATGGACAAATCGCAAAAAATGACGATTCAGAATTTTATGTGAATGAATTCAAAAAAATTGGCATCAACATCGGTAAATACTTTAGCACTGACTTACCGGTATATGAGCCATTTGAAAAATATTCAAGCAGATTTTCACTTGGAATAGAAATATTCAAGGGGAAGGTTAAAAATCTTGAACAAGCAAAACAGCAAATTCAAAGCAATTTGCAACAAATTATGCTCAAATTTGTTCAATTTAAAAATGAATTAATTATCAAACAATTTTCTGAAGGTTCATCAAATCAGAATATTAAAGACAGTATCAAAAATATTTATGATTTTACAAATCAAACATCAAGTGATTTAAAGAAAAAAGGCAATGGAATAGGTGCTTATTTCAAATTACATAAATTCGAAAGTGATGAATTGCATTTGACTTATTATTTTGCCAAAGATTTCCCACTTTATAGAGATGAGCAAGATATTTTCTCAATTTATATAAAGAAGAAAAAATTTGAAATTGGTTTCAGAAATATTTCTGATGAGATTTTAAGTAAATACGAAGAAAAAATTGGCGATAGAATTACTATTAGAAAGCATTGGAATAAGTTTTTGATTAACGATGCTTCCGAAACAGAAATGATAAGTGAATTTATCGAATATGCGATAAATAATTCTGGTAAATATGCTTATCTACCAAATTACTATCTGCTAAAAGCATTTGTAGAGAATGATTGGAGTGGTGGCTTGGGATTCTATTTGGAATGTTTAGAAAAAAATAATTATAATGTTGATTATGAAACTATGGTCGAATCAATAAAAAAAGTTTCGAATGACTGGAAACCAAACGAACAAGATATTAAATCAAATGTTAGAAGATTTAAAACATTCCGTAAAATTTTCGGTATTGAATTTATTTACGAAGAAAACTTTTCAGAAAGATTAATAGCAAAACCTGAGATGCAAGAAATAATTACAAGAGTTCCAAAAAGAAAGAAAGAAAAAGAATATAGCGAGATAGAATTAGCTTTAGCCAATTTGAAAAGAACAATTGACTTTGTAAATGGCAAAAATGGTAATTGGTGGAAGAAAACATTAAATTGGGCTGGCTATCATTGGAATAAATATGTTGGGTTATGGATAAATTATCCGAAATCCGTTAACAGATACTTGATTAACAATAAAAAGGCTATAATTGAGATTAAAACAGGAGTATCAAAAGAAACACAACCAATTATTGATAAAATTTTATCTCTAAAAGGAACAATGGAAACTCTTGGAGATATGAAAGTTATTTTCAATGATGATTTAAGTAAATTAGGTAAATATGGTAGAGCTTGGGAAAACCCACCTTTGGTAACATTTGAAAGCGATAATACTTTTGATGCTATTGAAGATTATACAAATCCTATAAAAATTCAGAAAATGATTGATGAACTGAATCTAATTAACGATACATTTCTGCCGGATGAATTTAAAAAAGAAGTTTACTTAGAGAATTATAATCCAGATGAATACAAATCTGCAATTGAAGAATTTGAACGTGCTCTTGCCGCAGGAGAATTTGTAATTTCAGATAATGACAACGAAACAAACTAATAATGGAAAATTAAAATGCCAATTGAACTAAATAGCTTGCCGTCGCAGTTATTGAAATTGAAAATGGTGAATACTATTCCGAAAACAATTGCTGAAGGATTGATGTAACTTGAATTTGAGTAGATTTATTAATATTGCCAATTTTCTTGATGAGCCGAGTTTTGTCAATTGTTCTTATTTGGTCAAGAACAATTTGTCCACTTTTCCCATCAAAAACTATTTCTACTCGTGTTGGGAAGTTGTTTTTCTTGGTAGTCATTGGAGCAATAATAACAGTATTAATATTATGGTTCATTTGATTTGGAGAAATTATTACCGCTGGTCTTATCTTTTTGATCTCGCTACCCATTGTTGGGTCAAGATCTACAAGCCAAACTTCGGATTTTTTAACTACCATTCCCATTCTTCTTCATCAAATTTGTTTGTAATTTCAATTGGAGTTATGTTTTCAGAATTTTCGCTTTTGAATAAAATATCCCAATTTTCTCTTGTACTAATCACTGGAACAATTTCAATCATGTTATTGCGAATATTAACATCTGCCAAACCATTTGGAAACAAATCAGCAATAGTTTTATTTGGAATTTTTATTGCTTTTGATTTCCCCAAATCTACAATTTTAGTTAACATCTATTCACCTTTACTTTTACAACTGCATTTTAAACGAATTTTTAATTCAATTATTTTATCAATTAACAATCAATCCCTATGCCAATAGAACTAA
Source organism: bacterium (assembly GCA_024710535.1). Taxonomy (GTDB): domain Bacteria; phylum Bacteroidota; class Ignavibacteria; order Kapaibacteriales; family UBA2268; genus JANJUO01. The sequence continues at coordinate 5,461 of JANJUO010000310.1, read as the reverse complement.
ATAGCTTGCCTTCGTTGATTGCGATACCATATTCGGAAACGCTGAAGAAGGTTATGATGAAGCATAAAATGACTTATCAGGGTGTGCTTTTGACGTTCTGTTCAAATTGCCAAAAAAAATTATCCTATTCCAATGGAATAATGTTAATCAATTCTTTATATCTTTCAAAATCTTTTACATTATGGGTAAATAAATCCTTAATATTATTTTCAAGCATTGTGGCAACAATATTGGCATCATGGATTTGTTTACCACGAACTTTGTATAATTCAGCAATTGTAAAAAGTTTATCCGAAGTTGTTTGTAAATCTTCTAATACAGAAAATATTTTTTTGAAATATTTAATATCTTCATTAATTATGTTGACCTTATTAATATTTGTACTATTCGGCAGTTTCGTCATAGTTGACCAATATTCTCGTAAGATTTGGTTGCTGATAAATAATTTATTTGAGTCGTGCAAATCGATAAGTTGCTTGCAAGTTTTTTCAAAAAAAGCACTTTCTTCAACTTTAAAATATACCAATATGTTGGTATCTACAAAAATTGATTTATTAATCATAACAATCTTCCCGAGACCAAACCCAGTTTGGATCGAGCAATCCAACTTTATGTGGCTTGATTTCAAGTTTTGGCTTTTTGCCATTATTCTTAACTTTGGATTTGCCATTCTCAGAATTTTCAAGAATTATAATCTCAATTTTTTTGCCGACAAAATGCTGTGGAAGTGTCAAAGTAAGATTTGTACTTTCCAAGTCGATATAATTTCTGTATGCAAGCATTTCAGAAGTCCCTTTAACTATAAATTCAACTTAGCAATAAACGATATTTAAAATTTATTATTTTATTAACTAATTAAGGAAACCTATGCCAATTGAACTAAAAAGTCTGCCGTCGCTGATTGCGATACCATATTCGGAAACGCTGAAGAAGGATTCTATTCAAAGAAAAGATTTTCAGCGGCTTGTGCTGGAAAATGCCCTAACGCTAAATGCAATTGTTGCTATTTCCGATTTTTATAATCATAATCGGAAAAGAACCGAAGAAACTGATAAGAAATATCAAATTTTGCCAAACGTTCCCAATATCGATTTGGGGCAAATTTCTGTGGGAACTTGGAATATGTTTTCGCGTGAATTTACCCGCGTATTGAAAACAGATCAGAAAAATGCTTTCAATACAAACATTATTGATATGTATCATGGCTCTACTGCAAAAGAGTGGGAAAATGTTGCCGGATCATTAATCACGATTCGTAACAAAGATGCTCACGGTGAATTGATTGCGGCAGATAAATTAACTGCTGAATTGGACAAGCGTCAGGAAATTATCGATAAACTTGTAAATATATTATCGTTTTATAACGATTATATTTTGATAGTTCCTTATGATTCTGAAGTAATCGAGGGTAAATTCACTTATCTTTGCAAAGAATTTAACGGTTTAACTGAATCTACAATTTCAATTTCTGAATCAAAAGACGATATGGAATTTTACAGAGTTTATCTTTATAATAAGAAAAATTCTACAGCTCTTTGTTTGAATCCGATGATTGTTGCCAATCCAACAAGTAAAGAAAATTCGGATACAAAATTATTTTTATATTCAAAAACAGCGAATAAGAAACTCGGCAATCTTCATTATTTGGCAATTGACAGTTCGCGAGATTTTGTTTTTGATGATAATCAAATTCAAGGAAAATTCTTCTCTCCGTCATTGATTTGCGAGGAATTTCAAGCATTTAGAATAGTGGTTGAAGATCCATCTTTGCATGACCAAAAGAAGCCCGAACTTAGCATTTTGCGTACTCTAAAGACTGATTTTATAAGTAAAAATGACTTGCTTGAAATGACTTTGAAAATCAAAAATTCAGGCGAAGCAATTGCCGAAAATATGGAAATCAAATTCAATTATGCGGCAAATCATTTTGCATTCTGTAATAAAGATGGCGATGATATAACCGGAAATAATGTATTGAATGATATTTTTGGAGATGAATTGAATTTAGAAAGCGGTCAGAATTTGGATTATACTTTCTACTTCAAACCCAAAGATTCAGGACAATACGAATTCCCAAGTTTTACCATTGAATATGAATATACAGATTATTTGGGAAATCCTGTTAAGCCAAAAATCGATAAAGAAGGTGTTGCAACTAATATAGAGCAAGTTCCTGCATTGTATTGTACAGTTTTCGATCCGGGTGATCCGTTTTCATTAGCTCCAGTGATTAATGTGAAAATTGATATTGATTTTGGCAAAGATGATAAGGGAGCTGATAGGATTTACGCTTATATCGGTGAAACAATTCCGCTTACAGTAACGCTGAAAAATCAAGGGCTTGGCGTTGCAAAGAATGTTGATTTTTCTGTCTTTTTGCCAAAAGGTGTTGAAATTACCGGCAGTAGCAAGCATTGGAACGGCAATATTAATCCACTTCAAACAATTACAAAAACTTATGACTTGACTCTAAAAGAGCCAGGAATTCACTCAATTAACATTAGAGAAATTATTTATTTTAATAACGATAATGAATCTTTCAAAACTACTGGTGGCTCTTATAGTTTGCTGGTTAGAAATAAACCTGAGGTTCAATACCGACAATTAATGCAACAAGTTTGGGCAGATTTGAATTTAGATGATGATGAAAAAGAAGAATTGGGGTACTTTTTAAGGAAATTCGGAAAACTAATTACTCCTGAATCTATGCTCAATATTGAAATTGACGAAAAAATTAAAATTATCAAATCTGCAATTTCAGCAATTGCTGTTAGCAAGGGATTTAAATTATTAGAAAAAATTGCAAGTGGCGATAGAATTCTTTTTGCATACAATAGTTTCGAATGTCCAATTTTGGTTCTTGATTTTGCCGATAAAAAAAATCTAAAAATCTATTTGCGTGCTGATTTACAAGGCAAATATCCAATCGAAATTATCACGATTAAAGGCGTTGTCCGCTCAATTCCAATGAATAAAATTGGATTTGATGAACCGATTGAAGGTAATGCACAAAGTTTAACCGGTGGCATCAATATGCTAAAAGGTCTTTTAGGAAGGGCTATTGGCTGGATTGAAAAACATGATTGGCTTCAATTGCAATTGCGTACTTTCTTTGCAAAGGCGCTCTCAATAAGTATAGACCAACTTTCTGCAAAATTATTCACTCGTCAATTCTACTATAAAATTGAATCCGAAAACAAAAATAATGACTATTTGATTAAAGAATTTGCAACATATTTCGATAGCAAAAACAATCTTCATCTTGTGGCAAAAGTTGATGCCGATATTACAACGAGAAAAAAACTTGTTGAAAAAGGATACAAATATATGGGAGCACAGCCGAAGGAATCTGAAATTGCTTATTCTGATTCAACAAATGCAACCACTTTTTTATATGTTGGTACTCAAAAAATAAACAACGATGACGATAAAGAAAAGTATGCTAAGAAATTGATTCAAATGCTACTTACTGCACTTGAAGAGCAAAATTATCTACTTGAAGACGTTCTCAAAAAGAAAGGTATCGAACCCGAGCAAGTTACAGCAATAATGCAAACACATAACACTCTTCTTCAGGTTTATGAGCAAGAAAAAGCCACTCTTGGATTAACAGGATTGATTTTCAAATTGAATTATGAAGACAAAGGTAAAAACTACAATCTTGACATAACTTACTATGCAATCAAAGAGTTGCCGCTATATCAGGAGAAGCAGAAATTCTTAGCAATTAAATGCAACAAGAAAGAAATATTACTGAATTTTAGAAATATCAGCGAAGAAATTATTGAAAGAGATATTGAAAAAATTAAAATTTCTAAGGACTTCTATCCATATACAATTAATACTGAAATTCTTCAAGAAGTTTCATCGGATTTCTTAGAGATTTTGAAATTTGCTTTGACAAAAAGTAATGTTGAAAAGACATTGCCAAATTATTACTTTTTGAAATACTTTATTGACAATAATATAGTTAATAATTTTGGTTGGCTTTGCAAGGCAATTAATGAAAATAATGGCTCAATCTCTTCAGATGAAATAAAAGAATACTATAAAGCCAATGATATTAATTCTGGTTTAGGTGGTCAATGGGCAAATCTAAATGTAAGTTTTCAAAAAATTGGTGTTGAAGTGCCAATTACTTTTGAATCTAAAGAAAAATTATATACTTTCAAAGCAGGGAATGATTCTATAATGCAGAAATTATTGAGTGATTTTCAAGGAAGAAGTATGAAAGAAGAAGAATTTCAGGCGTGGAATCTTAAAAAATTATTCAACTCGACTTTGATTGATAATGAATATTTAGCAGTTAAACCAGATACAACTTCATGGTTTACTTTAGTTTTAAGAAATACTCCATTTTACAAAACACATAAAGATTACACAGGTTTAGAAATTAGAGCTATAAAGAATATCTTAAACTTTCAATATAGAGTATCAAAATTTGATTATACCATTGATCTGTATGATTATTATAAAGAAAAAAGTCTACAACTACAAGAAAATCCAATTATAGACAATTTGAAGATTAAGTTTCTATTTGATGATACAAAAGACTACGCTCAAAAGGCAATATGGAGAGTTGGTCCTCAATTAAGCATTGAATATCCATTTGCATATCAAACTGATATTTTTGATATTGAGAAAATTAAGCAAATGATAATTGATTTGAATAAAATTAATCAATTTTTATTCCCAGAAGAATTATTTGAAGCACATTTCAAATTAAATGAATCAATATCAGAAGATGATAATGTAATTAAAGAAATTTTAACTTTTAGAAATCCAGAAAGTTATAATGATTTGTTAGCATGGCGAGAGCAAAATTTTGGATTTAAATTTCAACAGTAAAATCTGATATAAAAATCAGATTAATTTGCTTGTTTTATGCAATATACTGCACAAAAATACGTGTTTTTGTGCAGTATAGAGCAAAAAAACACATTCAAATTAACAATTTTTTACAATTATATAGGTATAATTAAATGACAAAAACAATTTTTTTAACTGCAATAATGCTTGTTATGGCATTAAGTTTATTTGCTCAGCCAAATGCAAAATGGGCAGGCAAATGGGTGCAAAACAAAAATAATTCAGTAACAATAACAAAAGTTACCGATAAGAATTTCTATTTTACCTTTGCATGTTACAACGGTACCAATATGGGTGAGGCTGAAGGCGTTGCCATTATCAATGGAAATGAAGCAATCAGTAATCCCGAAGATGAAGAAATTTGCAAAATCAAATTCATTTTGAAAGAAGACCACATCGAAGTTATTGATATTCGAGATGATGACTGCATGATGGATGCCGGTAATGGCGTTTCCTACGAGGGGAAATACAAAGCAAAAAAAGCAAAGAAGAAGTGATGTTAAATATGCGTTACTGATGTAAAAAATAATTTCTGCTTCTAAAGTGAAATGACTATCTGAATTTATATAGAACCTTCCGAAGTTTCAAAACC
>JANJUO010000271.1 GCA_024710535.1 bacterium | reverse complement strand
GCCGACAAGCAAAGCCTCCAGCGGCTTCAGCAGTTCGTCCAGTCCCGCTGGGGGTGTCGCCGGCTGCGCGCAATGCGGACACAATCGGCGAACCAGTCGTTGCGCCTGTACAAGCCGTACGGACGAGGCCACCAGGAACGGCTCGACCCCCAGGTCAATCAATCTGGCGAATGCGGAGATTGCATCGTTGGTATGCAGGGTGGACAAGACAAGATGGCCTGTCAGTGCAGCCTGCACAGCGATTTCCGCCGTCTCGATATCGCGAATTTCTCCTACCATGACAACATCCGGATCCTGCCGCAGAATCGACCGCAGCGCGCGCGCAAAGGTGTAGCCGATATCCGCGTGAGCCTGAATTTGAGTGATGCCAGGCAATTGATATTCAACCGGGTCTTCGACCGTAATGATTTTCTGGCTGCGGTCATTCATGGCGGAGAGCGCCGCGTACAGGGTGGTGCTCTTACCGGACCCTGTCGGTCCTGTCACAAGAACGATTCCGTGGGGTTCCTTGATCCACTGCCTGAAAAGATCGAGGTGATCCGATTCCAGTCCGAGCCGATCGAGCGCGAGGTCAGCCCTTTCCTTGAGCAAGAGACGCATCACGATCGATTCACCATGCACGCCGGGGACCGCCGAGACGCGGATATCCACTTCCTCTCCTGAGGCCCGCATGGAGATGCGTCCATCCTGGGGCAGGCGCCGTTCGGCGATATCCATCCCGGATACGAGTTTGATTCTTGACGCGACGGCATCGTAGCGCTCGCGCGAATAACTTGCCCGCGTATGAAGGATGCCGTCGATACGGAAGCGGATGTGAAACGCCGATTCTTCAGGCTCGATGTGAACATCGGAGGCTCGATCGTCGATGGCTTGCGCGAGGGTGTTGTTCACCAGTTCTACGACGGGGGCCTCCTCTGCCAATTCACGCAGGTGGCTGATATCACTTCTGTCCGAAATGTCTGATCGCTCGAGGACCTTGAGCAGTCTGTCAAGCTCGGCAGCGCGGATGAAGAACCAGCGGATCTCCCGTTGGGGGAATGCCGCGTTCAACGCTTCATGCAGGTAGCTGACAAGCGGGTCGCGGCAAGCACAGTGAATAACCCCGTCGGGGGCTTTCCACATCACCAGCGCGTGGTCGAGGCACCATTCAATGGGTAGCCCGCTCAATTTGACGGTTTCCAGTATGTCGTTCGGGTGCCCCGGCAAATCAGCGTTCGTTGCCAGCCCAAACCCCGTCTGCGAGGCCAGGCTGGGCAGCAAGGCTTCTTCCGACAGCGCCCCCAGGCGAACGAGAATGGCTCCGAGGCGCCCCGGCATCTGCTCTTGCAGAGCAAGCGCCCTTTCCAGATCGGCCTGGGAGATGAGTCCCTCCCTGCGAAGCAACTCACCAATCGGAAGCGCGTCGGGTGCGGCTAATGTTGGGGCGGGTACGGACATTCAACCACCTTGCGTGCTCGAAATTCGCGCAGCCTGCAACTCAAAGCGCAATTTCTCGTATAACTGGAGAACTTTCGGGACGTACGCCGATGTTTCTCTATAGGGCGGAATACGAAATCCATGTCGAATGACAGCGTTCTCGCCCGCGTTGTAAGCGGCGATGGCAAGTTCCAGGTTGTTACCAAACATGCCCAGCAAATCCCGCAGATAACGCACCCCTCCATCGATGTTCTGGCCGGGATCATACGGGTCATGCACGCCGTAACGCCGGGCCGTCGCCGGCATCAACTGCATCAGACCAATGGCTCCTTTGTGCGACACCGCGCCAGACCGAAAGCCGGATTCGGCCTGAATCACTGCCTTGATCAAGGCTTCGTCAACCTGATAGCTCTCTGCTGCTCGCGCAATCTGCTCACGATAACGACTGCTGCGCTGAAGAATCGCGTTGCCGTCATATCCAGATTCGCGAATTGCCTGTCCACGCCCGTTTTCATCAAGCCGCACCTTTTGAATTTTCAGGACACGCTTGTAGCGGGCGTCCCCGCGAACGGGCACGTTGGTGAAGTGTGCGATGCCCTGCCCATTCTCTGCTGCGTAGATGTCCGCGAATGACACGTTGGGTGCAAGAAAGGCAGGAATGACAAGAAAGATCATCCGAAAACCATTCGCCGGCCCGCCGAATCCGCGCGGGATCCCGGACCGCACACACGAACCGGCAGGCACACATCGCCGTCCGGCACAAGCAACACCTTCGCATGGCGCGCCCACGTCCCCTACACCATATGCTTCAAGCAGCATTCCCGGACTCAATGGCATGAAAAAACGCATCGATCACCGGCTGGATCAGCCCCCGCTTGAGCTTGAGTGAAGCCTGATTCACGACTAGCCGCGAACTGATATCGCTGACGTGTTCCACCGCAACGAGGCCGTTGGCCTTGAGCGTGCCACCGGTGGAGACGAGGTCGACGATGACGTCGGACAGGCCGACCAGCGGGGCGAGCTCCATCGAGCCGTAGAGCTTGATAAGGTCGATGTGCACGCCCTTGCTCGCAAAATGATCGCGCGCGGCGTTGACGTATTTGGTGGCGACGCGGATGCGCGCGCCCTGCTTCACCGTACCGGCGTAGTCATAGCCTTCGCGCACCGCGACCATCATGCGGCAGCTTGCAATCTTGAGGTCGAGCGGCTGGTAGAGGCCGCTGCCACCATGTTCGTTCAGCACGTCCTTGCCGGCGATACCCAGATCCGCCGCGCCGTACTGCACGTAGGTC
>JANJUO010000255.1 GCA_024710535.1 bacterium | reverse complement strand
ATATGGCGGCACTCAGCGACTCACAAAAATTATCGGCAAAGCAAAATCGATGGAATTAATAATCTCTGGCAATTTGATAAATGCAGAAGAAGCATATAGATTGGGCTTGGTGAATGCGATTTATCCTTTGGGAGAATTATTGGCAAAGACGGAAGAATTTGTGCAATTAGTGCTCTCGAAAGGAGTGCTTGCAGTTAGAGCCGCTGTGGAATGTATCAACGCATCCGAATACTTAAGTCCACTCGAAGGATTGGCTTATGAGTCCAGAAAATTCGGAGAAATTTGCGGAACAAATGATTTCAAAGAGGGAACATCTGCATTCTTGCAAAAACGTAAAGCAGAATTCAAAGGCAATTAATCAAGAAATGAAAAAAGCCGGTTGCCTAACAATATAAAAATTTACGATAAATGGTCAGACGAGATCGCCTGACCATTTATATTTAAATTTGATGAATTATCGAAAAATCATCTTTGAATTGCAAATTTTCCAATAAATCTTTGAGTGCCGTTAGTAATAATATAAGTATATGAACCTGCCGAAAATTGTGAAACATTTACATTGATACTATTTAAGCCATTATTAAAGAACTCGCCATTTGTTTTAATTATTGGTTTTCCCTGCATATCATAAATATAAGTTTGGAAGAAATCTTCATTTTCAACATTGAATTCCAAAGATGTAGTTGAATTTGCAGGATTTGGAAATGCTTTTGTATTTAGTGAATAAACAGGATTATTTTCTGTTTCAACATCATTAATTCTGCCTCTTTCTCTTGGCGAAATAGTTTTTTTCTTTGAAACATAATCATATATAGCCATATATTCGGTAACATCATTTTCAAAATAGGTAAGATTTTTTGGCTCAATATTTAGTTGATACAAAAACATTGCAATACCTTCGTTTGCTGTAACAGAATAAATTTTGTTTGTATCTAATGGCTGACCGTTGATTAGTACCCAATCTAAAATACCAATCGGAAAGGCCATTCCTTCAAGCATAGTTGCGGCATATTTATATCGCATATTTTCCGAGCATTGTATTATGTAATCATCAAAAAAAGCGATATATTGTAGCCCAAAACTAATGCCCGCCCAAATATCGCTACCTTTGATGTCAAATTTAACTAATTTGTAGCCAAGTGTATTTTCTGCATTGAATCCATAGCCAATTGCCCTATACAAATCATTTCCAACAAGTGGTCCTTTATAAATTGGATTTGCTGTAAATCCTGAAGCTGTAATTCCAATATCAGTTCCGCCAAAAGCTTTGAAAGCATCGCAAGCCAAATTTGCTACCTCTGTATCTTTGAATCCCGGAGTAAGCAAATCTTCACAAACTTCACTAAATGTTTCTGTTGCAACTGCAATTTCTTGAGTGAAAACAGGACCGTATTTGCTTTCTACTTCTTCAATCATCGCATCGAGAATCATATCTGTTGTTGGGTCAGTTTCATCTTCGGAATTGAGTTCATTTAATATGTAATTTACTTCGCTAACAACTCCGTCAGTCAAATCAAATTCAATTTTTCCGGCATGACTATAATAAGCGCCCGCTTGAACAATCAAACAATCTTTTTCATCGACGAGCGGATAACTTTCATTGATTAAATAATGATCATGCCCACCAATAATTGCATCAATACCATATATACTTTCTGTTAGAGCCAAATCTGTCCAATATCCAAGATGGGATAACATAATAATTATTTTGCAACCTTCACCTTGCAAGTAATCAACATTTTTATGAATAGTCTGTACAAGCAATGCTTCATCTTCAAAAGTAACCGGATCAGGCTGAGAAAGTATAGCGGTATTTGGAGTAGTAACTCCAAATACACCAACTTTCACACCATTTGCAGTAAAAATAGAATTACTGTGAATATACTTTTTCAAATCAGGCGTTCCATCAAAATTTCCATTAGCACAAAGAATTTTAATGTCAGAATCAGTTAATCCATTTTCTAAAACAAACGTAAGCATTGCGGGTGTTAAGTCGAATTCATGATTACCCAAAGTGATTGCATCCACTCCAATTGTGTTTAATAAACCAAGTTCAGCTATTCCCAAATAGTTACAATACATAATGTCCCCAATAGAAAAGTCTCCTGCGTGTAGTACAATGGTTGCTGTGTCGATGTCTCGTGTTTTCTTTACAAAATTTGCAAATCTTGAAATGCCTCCCAAAGTGCCTTTCAAGTCCTTAGTTCTTTCGCCTCCGGACGTTAATGCCGAATGAGTGTCGTTTACATTGATAATTGTAACTTTTTCTGCATTTACATTAATAAATGATAATGCTAATACAATTAACACAAAAATTGTTGGCTTATTCATTTGCCACCTCTTTTGAGAAATATTTAAAAAGCATATTTATTGATAATTCCAAATTAAAAAAATATTTTAAATCTACCAAATTATTTTTGAAATATTTTTTGAAAATACACTTTTTTTTTATTTTTTTATTCTGGTAACTAAGCACGTGCTTAGTTACGAGTGCTAAAACATTGATTTATATGGAAGTATTTGGGCTTGCCCAAATGACACATTGGAGCAAGCTCCAATGCTACCTCAAAAAAAACATCCGATGCTTTCACACATCGGATGCTTCTAATATTCGATAAAATTGAACTTATCTTGGTTCCATATAAACGACTGGAACGATCATTTCCTCCATAGAAATGCCGCCATGCTGGAAACTATCTTTGTATCTGTTTAGATAATGATGATAATCGGTTGGATATACAAAGTAGAAATCTTCTTTTGCAATGATGTTATTTACAGTGATGCCATGAGAAGGCAATTTGAAATCTTCGGGCTTGGAGATTTGCATTGCGTTTCGTTGGTCTGCTTTAACATTTTTGCCGAATTTATAACGCAAATTTGTTGAAGTGTCCCTATCGCCAAGCACTTTAACGCCACGCATACAACGAATTGAGCCGTGATCGGAAGTAAGCAAAATCTTCACATTTTTATTTTGAGAAAGTGCTTTAAGCATTCCAAACAAACTCGAATGATTAAACCAAGAACGCGTAAGTGAACGATATGCAGATTCATCTGGAGCAATTTCTTTCAAAATTGCATGGTCTGAACGTGAGTGTGCAATCATATCAACGGCATTTATCACAACTGCAGTTAGATTATTCTGCGTATAGGACATAATTTCCCGCTCGATTTTATTGCCGTAATCTGTATCGAAAATCTTCACATAAGCCGGTTTTTTCTTGAGTTTGATTCTTCTTCTTTCAATCCATGCTTCCATCAATTCTTTTTCATAAGCATTCAATTTGTGGTCTTCACTGTTTGAATCATTATACCACCATTGCGGATAATGCTTTTTAATATCAATAGGATACAAGCCGGCAAATAGAGAATTTCTTGCAAATTGTGTAGCAGTTGGCAAAATCGAACTATAATAATCTGTTTTGATTGAGAAATATTGGCTCAATGCCTCTTTCATAACAAGCCACTGGTCTAAACGCATGCAATCAACCACGAAAATGAAATACGAATCGCTCTCTTTGATGGTTGGCATTACAAATTTATCAAACACATGTGGCGAAAGAATTGGA